>CALGVL010000189.1 GCA_937930165.1 uncultured Acetobacteraceae bacterium | reverse complement strand
AACCTGCAAAACCGAATACTTCCCAAGCGCCCAAAAACCGCAGAACTCTGCCACTCTCAGCCCATTTCACGGCTGACTGGCTCTCCCCGTCCGCCTCCAGCACCGCCTGCGGCACGGTCCTGGCGCTACCGGTGAGCCCAAGCCGGTCGTAGAGCGCCTGGCGCTCCGCGTCGTCGTCGTGCAGGACAGTGTCGAACCGGATGCCGCGCTCCGTCAGCCAGGCTTTGGCGCGCTCGCACCAGGGGCAGCCGGTCTTGGTGTTGAGGGTCAGACGGGGAGTTGTGGTCTGGCCGTGGGCAGGCTCTGCGCGGCTAAGCAGGTCAAGCATTGCCTGCCTCCTATGCCGGCGGAGTGGGGAGAGGGTCACCCCATCGGGTAATGTCATTACCCCACATGCGCCGGCAGTCGCGGATCAGCGCGATCTGCTCTGGCGTGCTGCCGCCGATGCGATCCTGGTTTCCATTGAACCACCCGTGCCGGTAGGAGGGCGACCGGTTCGCGCCAGGTCGCGGCTCACCCGCATAGCCGTCCATATAGCCTTCCATGATCTCTACCGGATCGAGCGCAGCCAGTTCGCGCGCTGTCGTTATCGGCTGCCACTCACTCATGCTCCCCTCCCTCCTGTGTCGGCGGGGGCGGCAGCGGCATCCAGTGGGTGGGATTATCGACCCAAAGAGGCAATCCCGCATTGTCTTCCCAATGGGCACCACCCCAACGGGCGCTGGTGGCATACCCCGGCTCGAACTCGCTTTCAGGCACCCAAATGAGGATTTCACGACCATCTCTCGGCGCCGTGCTGATAGGCTGCCACCGCACCGACCACAGTTGCGCAAACCTCGGAGCCTTCGCGCACGCCTCGCTGCACGCCTCCACCATGGGCGGCAGGACGCGGACGGTGTGAGCCACGCCGCCTTTGATCTCGCCGCCGCACACGAAGCACGTCCGCCCTGGCTGCTCTGATCCAGCCGGCCGGTAGTCCATCGCGCCTGCGATGCCGGTGCCTTTGGTCATGCGCCGACCTCCTGCATCGCGGCGCGGATGGAGCCTTCGCACAGCCCGGCGAGAGGGATGCGACCGGCGGCGTGTGCCTCACGTCGGGCCTCCTGCGCCGCCTTTGTGCGCCAGTCGGCCGCGTCGATTACCTCCACGAGGTCTGCGTTTTCGAGGATGACCATGGCGCGCCCGCCCCGCATTCCTGAGTGGCTGGATCGCGCCCTCGACATGTGGGTGTCGGGCGCCACGAGCTACGACATCGCGGCCGAGATCGGCGTCGCGCAATCGACCGTCTCCAAACAGATCAGCAAGGCGCGGAACGAAGCGGACCGGCTGCGGATGCAGCAGGTGCTCGACCTCGCCCGGCAGGCCTGCTGCGAGGCCGGCGGCGCCCAGCCGGCGGATAAGGACACGACCCAGAGCGGGACCGACCTGCGGGACAGCCGCCCCTTCGGCCACAGCGCCACGATGAATCCGGACATCTGAACGCAGGACTCGTTGCGGCGCAGGATTTCCTTGCGCCGCCGCAGCCCTCCGATAGTGTCCCCGGAGCCGGGCAGGCCGCCCGCGAGGAGACTACCGGAACCATGCTTCGCCGCAGCTTCGTGGCCGGCGCCGCCGGCACGCTCGCCGTACCCCTGGTGGCGCGCGCTCAGCAATCCTTCCCGAAGATCACCATTGGCATGTCCGGCTGGACCGGCTTCGCGCCCCTCACCCTGGCCGAGCAGGCCGGGTTGTTCAAGGCGAATGGCGTCGATGTCGAGACGCGGTTCGTCCCACAGCGGGAGCGCAACCTGGCCCTGGCCTCAGGCGGGCTGAACTGCGTGGTCACCACGGTTGACACCATGATCCTCTGGGCCAGCACCATCCCGCTGGTGCAGGTGCTGGTGCTGGACCGCAGCCACGGCGGAGACGGGGTGGCGGTGCGGCCCGCCATCAAGGGCTGGTCCGACCTGAAGGGCAAGACGGTGGCGGTGGATGGTCCCGGCACCTCGCCCTACTTCATGCTGGCCTACATGCTGCACGAGAACGGCATGTCGGTCCGCGACGTCCGCACGGCGACGCTTGCTCCGCAGCCGGCCGCCCAGTCCTTCGTCGCCGGCCAGTTCGATGCCTGCGCAACCTATGAGCCCTATCTCTCCCAGGTCCGCGCGCTCGGTGCTGATCAGGGGCGGATTCTGGCGACGACGCTGGATTATCCCTGCATCGTGGACACCCTCGCCTTCCAGCCCGCCTTCATCCAGGCCAATCCGGAAGCGGTGCGCCGGGTGGTGAAGTCCTGGTTCGATGCGGTTGAGATGATCAAGCGCGAACCCGACCGCAGCTTTGAAATCATGGGCCGCAGGGTCAACCAGACCAGGGAGCAGTTCAAGGCCAGTGCCCAGTACATCGAATGGCTGGACCAAGCGAAGAACCAGGAATACGTCCGCAGCGGCCTGCTCGAATTCCAGCGCAAGGCTCTGGAGGTGCAGAAGGACTCAGGCGTGGTCCGGCAGAATGTTGACCTCTCCAAGGTGCTGGACACCCGCTTCCTGAGCTGAGCGGCCCCGATGACCGAAACGCCTTCGGGCGCGGAGGTCTGTATCGGCACCGGCAACTTGCAAGCCCCTCCGGCCGCCGAAGGGCCGCACGGGTCCGAAGGTCGCCCCGGCAATCGCGCGCGCGCCGCCCGGGTCGGTGCGGCCACCCCTTGCCGGGCACGGTGGGCAGGTTAGGAAGGCGGCATGCGCCTGCACCTCCCCCGCCTGGCCATGGAACCGCTGAAGCCCATCCCCGCCGGGGTACGGGCCGTGCTCGGCGCCAGCTTCTTCGCCCTGTTCGTCGTAGGCTGGGGGCTTTGCACCTGGTCGGGGCTGGTGCCGCCGCTGTTCCTGGCCTCGCCGGACCGGACCCTGGCGGCGGGCTGGGCGCTGCTGACGGAATTCGGCTTCCTCGGCGATATCGCCATCACCATCTGGCGCGTCGTCGGCGGCTTTCTGATCGCAGCCCTGCTCGGTGTGCCGCTCGGCCTGCTCATGGGCGCCTTCAAGCCGGTGGAGGCCTTCTTCGAGCCCTTCTTCTCCTTCGCCCGCTACCTGCCGGCCTCGGCCTTCATTCCGCTGCTGATCCTCTGGGCCGGTGTGGGAGAAGCGCAGAAGCTCGCCGTCATCTTCATCGGCAGCTTCTTCCAACTCGTCATCATGGTGACGGTGATCGCCGGCAGCACACGGCTGGATCTGGTGGAGGCTGCCTATACCCTCGGCTCCCGTCGCCTCTCCATCCTGCGCCGGGTGGTGATCCCCGCCGCGGCGCCGCAGATCGCGGAAACGCTGCGCCTGGTCCTGGGCTGGGCCTGGACCTATGTGATCGTGGCAGAGCTGATCGGCGCCACCAGCGGCATCGGGCACATGATCATGGACAGCCAAAGGCTGCTGGACACCGGGCAGATGATCTTCGGCATCGTGGTTATCGGCCTGATCGGGCTGGTGACGGATGTGCTCTTCAAGGCGCTGAACCGCCGCCTCTTCCCCTGGGCCACGCTGTGAGCGAGCGCGAGCTCCGCATCCGGGGCGTCACCCGGACCTTCCCCGGCCAAGGGCGGGCCGGCCCCACCCTGGCGCTGCAGCCCACCGACGTCACCGTGGCGCCCGGCGAGTTCGTGGCCATCCTCGGCCCCTCCGGCTGCGGCAAGTCCACGCTGCTGCGCATCGTCGCCGGGTTGGACCGGCCCACGGATGGCAGCGTGACGCTCAATGCCCGCCCCGTGACCGGCCCCGGCCCTGACCGGGGCATGGTGTTCCAGTCCTACACTCTCTTCCCCTGGCTGACGGTGGAGCAGAACATCCGCTTCGGCCTGCGGGAGCGTGGCCTGCCGGAAGCGCAGCAGCAGGAGATCGCCGCCCGCTTCATCGCCCGCACCGGCTTGCGCGGCTTCGAAAACCACTGGCCGCGCCAGCTCTCCGGCGGGATGCAGCAGCGCACCGCCCTCGCCCGTGCCCTGGCCAATGATCCCGAGATCCTGCTGCTGGACGAGCCCTTCGGCGCGCTGGACCATCAGACCCGCGAGCTGATGCAGGAACTGCTGCTGGAGATCTGGGAAGCGGACCGCAAGACCGTCCTCTTCGTCACGCATGACATCGACGAGGCGGTGTTCCTGGCGAACCGCGTCCTGGTCATGTCCGCCCGCCCCGGCCGCATCAAGGCGGAGCTTCCCATCCCCCTGCCCTATCCGCGCGAGTGGACGGTGAAGACCACACCCGAATTCGGCCGGCTCAAGGCGCAGCTGATGGCCGAGATCCGCGAGGAGGTGCGCAAGGCGGCAGTAGCCTGACCCTCGCCGCCCCGGCGGAACCCGCGCCCGCCTGGCCCATTGAGGCTCCGGTGCCATGTGAAGCGCGCCGGAGGTTCCATGCCGCAACTACCCCGTGACAGCGCCCCGGACAGCACCCTGGCGCTGCTCTCGGAAGGCTATGCCTTCATCCCGAACCGCTGCCGCCGCTACGGCACCGATATTTTCGAAACGCGGCTGATGCTGCGGAAGGCGGTCTGCATGCAGGGCGAGGAGGCCGCCCGGGTCTTCTACGCGCCCGGCCGCTTCACCCGCCGCGGCGCCCTCCCCGCCTCTGTGCTGCGGCTGCTGCAGGACAAGGGCAGCGTCGCCACACTGGATGGCGAGGCGCATCAGGCGCGCAAGCGGATGTTCATGGCGCTGATGACGCCGGAGAGCATCGCGCGCCTGGCGGATGCGATGGCCGACGAATGGCAGATGTGCTTCCCCCGCTGGGAAGGCATGGAGCGGGTGGTGCTGCATGACGAGGTGCGGGCCATCCTCTGCCGCGCCGTCTGCCGCTGGGCCGGCATCCCGCTGCCGGATGCCGAGGTGGCGCAGCGAACGCGCGAGCTTGGCGCCATGATCGACAATGCCGGCAAGATCGGCCCGCGGAACTGGCATGCCACGCTGCTCCGCCGGCGGACCGAGCGATGGCTGCGCCGGGTGGTGAGGGCGCTGCGCCATGGCAGGCTGAACGCCCCGGACGGGAGCGCCCTCCAGCTCTTCGCCCGGCAGCCGGATCCGCGGGGCGGGCTGCTGCGCACGGCGGTGGTGGCGGTGGAATTGCTCAACCTGCTGCGGCCCACCGTGGCCGTCGCCCGCTTCGTGACCTTCGCCGCCCTGGCGCTGCACGAGCACCCGGAATGGCGCCGCCGGCTGCTCGATGGCGAGGCGGAGGAGCTGGAATGCTTCGTGCAGGAGGTGCGCCGCTTCTACCCCTTCTTCCCCCTGGTCGCGGGCCGGGCGCTGGAGGGATTCGAATGGCGCGGCCATCGCTTCGCCAGGGGCGACTGGGTGCTGCTCGACCTCTACGGCACCGGCCATGACAGCCGGATCTGGAAGGAGCCGGAGACATTCCGGCCGGACCGCTTCCGCGCCTGGGACCACAGCGCCTTTGGCCTCATCCCCCAGGGCGGCGGTGACCACCACCTCAACCACCGCTGCGCCGGCGAGTGGGTGACGATCGAGCTGATGAAGCGGGCCGTGCGGCTGCTGACCGCCGGCATGCGCTACGAGGTGCCGGAACAGGATCTGCGCATCGACCTGTCGCGCATGCCGACCCTGCCGCGCAGCGGCTTCATCATCAGCCGGGTCAGGCGCGCGCCCGTCACCGCAGTCTCGTGAAGCCGTCGGCGCTCCACCCTTCGGAGCCCACGCCGTGATGGACGAAGAAGAGGCCGGCGGGGTCGTATCGTTCCTTCACCGCCAGCAGCCGCGGATAATTCGGCCCCCAATGGGCATCCTGCCAATCGGCCTCGAAGAAATTGCCCTCCGCGACATAGGATCCCGCATCCGGCGCCAGCTCCCGGATCTCCTCCATTGCCGCGGCGACAGCGGCGGCGCGCCGCCGCGCCGCCGGCAGGTCCGGCTCCCGGCCCGGCAGGCCGGGGAAGGCCGGCGGCCCTTCCGCGGCGCTGATTGCCAGGGCGAAGGCCTCCAGGGCTGATGGGTGGATGGCCGTGTCGCCGGCGGCGGCGATCGCCTCGGCCAGCGCGCCGGCCAGGCCCTTGTTGAGGTGCAACGTGACCGGCCAATGCCGCGATGCCGCGAGGAGGCCATCGCAGAGTCGCCCCTGCCGGTCCTGTGCCAGCAGGGAGGCGGGCAGCCAGCGCGATCCGTAGCCATGGGTGAACTGCCCGGCCTGCCTGGCATCGCCGGCCCAGACGAAATTGCCCGCCGGCGAGCCCGGACGGTCATCGGCGATGGCCAGGCCCGGCACGTATCGCGTGAGCCAGGCGGCATCCCACAGATGGCGGGCCGGCATGGCCAGGATGCGGAAGGGGGCGGCAAGCGCGAAATCCCGCGGCGAGGCCGCGACCCAATCGAGGAAGTCCCGCCACGCGGCCTCCGCCTGGCCCTGGCCGAGACCCTGGAACACCATGGCGATGGCAAGCGTGTTGTCCGGCCCGAACCGCGCCATCTCGCCCCAATGCGGGTTGAGCAGGCGGTCGGCGTAGAAGCCCATGAACCGCGCGACCAGCCGCCGATAGGCGGTATCGGAACTGGCCCGGATAGTGCCGAACACGCCGCCGAGGAATTCCGGCAGCGGATGGGTCCGCAGCGCCAGGCGGGTGATCACCCCGAAACTGCCGCCGCCACCGCCTTTCAGCGCCCAGAACAGGTCGGGGTTGGTGCAGGCATTGGCGATCCGCACGGCGCCGTCCGCGGTGACGATCTCCGCCTCCAGCAGCCCCGCCGCCGCCAGGCCGTATGCCTTGGAGAAGCTGCCGAAGCCACCGCCCTGGATCAGCCCCGCCACGCCCACCGTCGTGCAGCCGCCGCCCTGCACATAACGGCCGCCACGCGTCGTCACGGCCTCATAGACCTGCATCCAGATCGCACCCGCCCCCATCGAAACCGCGGGCTGCGGCGCCACTCGACCTTCGCAGCCCTGGCCGATGAAGGCGTCGTGCAGGGCGATGCCGTCCATTCGCCGCATCCAGATCAGCAGCGAGTCCGGCGCACAGGAGGTGCCCTGGTAACTGTGGCCGCCGCCCTTCACGACCAGGCGCAGCCTGTTCTCGCGGGCAAAATCGACGGCGGCCGCCACATCGGCGGTGCTCCGGGCCGCTACGGCATAGGCGCTCGGCGCGGAGGTCCAGGCATCGGCCCAGCCGCTGCTCTGGGTCAGGCCCGGCTCCTCGCCGAGGTAATAGGAGTTGCGCAGCCGCCGCAGGGCCTGCTGGCAGGCCGGGCTGTCCGGCGCCTCGCGGCAGGCGGCGAACGGGGACCGCAGTGTCACTAGCCGCCCCCCGACCTGCCG
>CALGVL010000188.1 GCA_937930165.1 uncultured Acetobacteraceae bacterium | reverse complement strand
CGCGCTCGACGTCTTCGAGCCGGAGCCGCTGCCGCCGGACCACCCCTTCTGGGGCCATCCGAAGGTGATCCTGACGCCGCATGCCGCCAGCATCACCATCCCGCGCAGCGCGGCGCCGCAGGTGGTGGAGAACCTGCGCCGGGTCCGGGAGGGGCGGCCGCTGATCAACCTGGTGGACTTCACCGCGGGCTACTGAGCGGCCCGGTGGGCGAAGGGGCGGAGATCCGGAGCCGGCTGGAAGTGGTGCTTCCAGCCGGTCCGCTGGATGCAGGCGGCCCGGTTGGCGAAACGCTCTCGGCCCGGACCTCGCCCGAGCCAGCGCGGCGGACCGGTCGCCCATGCAAGGCTGGCTGCCGGGGGCGCGGCCCGGCGCCACAGGGCTGCAAGGCTGGGTCAGGAGGCGGTCGTGCCACCGCCCGTCAGGGAACCGGTCCCGCTATCAGCCGGCCTTGCGGTTCTCGCCCCGCTGGGCCTCGGCATTCGCTGCTTCGGTCGTGGGGGGCATGTCGCGGGTATGCGCCTCGGCCTCGGTCATGATCTGCCGCATGTCGCGCAGGAAGGCGGTGCCCTTCAGCGTCCGCTGCACGATGACGCTGCGGCGGTCCATCGGGTCCACCTTGCGCCGGGCCAAGTCCAGCTCGCCGAGCCGGTCGAGGGCGCGGGTGATGGCCGGCTTGGAGACGTTCAGCTCCGCCGCCAGGCCGCGCACCGTGTGCGGGCCATCCGTCAAATAGACGGTGAGGAAAACACCGAGCTGCCGGGCCGAGAGGTCGGGACCGTCCCGCCTCACCAGCGCCACGACTGTGTCCCGGAGGATGCCGACCAACTGGTCGGGATTGCTTTGTACCGCCATCTTAAATCCTCTCGCCCTGAAGGCTCTGTAGACCTGGCCGGCTCTCCTTGTCCTTTTGCGCTTCTGTCCAGGAGAGCCGGTCAGACAAGCGCCTCAGCACGGTTAACGCATTCTGGCGTCGAGAGAGCCACACGCCCCGAAAAGTTTCCGCTTCATCTCGTTTTCGTTACCCGCCCGGCCTTGCGGAAGCCCCGAACAGCTCCTTCATCGCCGCCGCGATCGCCCGCATCCCTTGTGCCTCCCCGCCTTCGGGCCGGCCGGGTCGGGAGGAGTCGTTCCAGGCATACAGGTCCAGATGCGCCCATCGGACCCCCTCCGGGACGAAGCGGCGAAGAAACAAGGCGCCGATGATCGCTCCTGCCATCGGCCGGGTGGAAACGTTGTTCATCTCGGCGATGGGGCTGTCGAGCCATGAAGCGTAACCGTCATGCAACGGCAGCCGCCAGAGCGGGTCATGCGCCGCCCGGCCGGCGGCGAGCAGCGCCTCGGCCAGCCCGTCATCCGGGGTGAAGAGCGCTGGCAGGTCCGGCCCCAGCGCGACGCGGGCCGCGCCGGTCAGGGTGGCGCAGTCCAGCAGCAGCGCCGGCCTGCGCTCCGCCGCGAAGGCGAGCAGGTCGGCCAGCACCAGGCGCCCCTCGGCATCGGTGTTGCCCACCTCCACCGTCAGCCCGGCGCGGGTGTTCAGCACGTCCAGCGGCCGGAAGGCCTCGCCGGAGACGGCGTTCTCCACCGCGCCGACCAGCACCAGCAGCCGCACCGGCAGCTTCAGGCGCATGACCATCTGCGCGACGCCCAGCACCACCGCGGCGCCGCCCATGTCCTTCTTCATGCGCAGCATGGCGGCGGAGGGCTTCAGGTCCAGCCCGCCCGTATCGAAGCACACGCCCTTGCCGCAGAGCGCCACCAGCGGCGCCGAGTCCTCGCCCCATTCCAGCATGGCGACCCGCGGCGGGCGCAGGCTGCCCTGGCCCACCGCGGCCAGGGCGGGGAAGCCTTCCGTCAGCGCCGCCCCCTCGAACACCGTGCAGGCCGCGCCATGCGCCGCGGCCAGCGCCTGCACCGCATCGGCCAGCTCGGCCGGGCCGAGGAGGTTGGCGGGCGTGTTGATCAGGTCGCGCACCGCCCAGGCGGCGGCCGCGGCCTCCGCCGCGGCTTCGGTGCCGGGGGGTGCGACCAGCCGCGCGGGCTCGCGCTTCGCCGGCTTGAAGCGGCCGTAGTGATAGGCGCCAAGGCACCAGCCGAGCACCGCCGGTTCCGCCATCTCCCCCGGCTCCTCCAGGCGCCAGGTGGTGCCGGCAGGCAGGGCGTTCGGCAATCCGCCGAAGGACCAGGGCGTCGGCGGCGCCTCGCCCAGGCCGAGCACGGCGCCGGCCAGCCCGTCCGCATCCGGCAGCAGCATCACCTCCTGCGCCTTCGCGGCGAAGCCCGAGGCCCGCAGGAAGGCGGCAGCGCCGGCGGGCAGCCGGCCGAGCAGCGCCTCAAGCCCGCCAGGGGCGACGAGGTGGAGCGGAAGAGCTTTGGCCTCAGGACCTGCCAGGCAGGTCAGCATGCGGATGGAATCCTGATGATTGAATGGCGCCTATGATGGCAGGACGGGTTGCAGGCAGGGGCTTGCGTCCCACGGCTCAAATGGCGCGGTAACCAAATCTTGTCTAGTGCAGTGCAGCAAATATTGCAACGAATTGTGTTTCACGTCCGAAAGGAATGCCCGTTCGCCTGGCGCCGGTGCCTGGCGGTCAGGCGGCCGAAGCCCAGCGCAGTTCGGGATCCAGCATCCCTTCCCGGGTCAGCCGCGCCAGCGCCTGCAACCGCTGGAGCTGCCAGGCGCGGCCGTCGCGCCCGGCGCAGCCCAGCGCCGCCAGCCCGTCGCGCAGAGCGCGGATGCTCCCGGCCAGGCTGGCGCGCGGCTGGTGGTCCGGCGCCAGGCGGCGGAACAGCGAGAAATCCAGCGGAGAGGACCACCGGTCCGGCGGCGCGCCGGCATTGAGGGAGACACGCGTGCCCGGGATCTCCGCCGCCACTGCCTCCGCCAGCTCCTGCAAGCGCAGGTTCCAGGCATCGCCGCCGGCATTCACCGCCAGGGCCTCACCGGGCTGCACGGCATCGCCGGTGATCGCCCATTCGATGGCGCGGGCCATGTCCTGCACCTCTATCAACGGCCGCCAGGGCGTGCCGTCCGAGAGCAGGGCGATCTCGCCCGCCGCCAGGGCGCTGGCCACGAAATCGTTCAGCACGAGGTCGAGCCGCAGCGCCGGCGACATGCCGCAGGCCGTAGGGAAGCGCAGGCAGGTCACGGCCATGCGGCCGCGATCCATCCGCTGCAATCCCTCCTCGGCGGCGCGCTTGGACCGGGCATAGGCGGTCACCGGATTCAGCGGGTCCGTCTCCCGCCGCGCCCCGCCGGCCGCCGGGCCGTAGACGCTGGCGGAGGAGGCGAGGACGAAGCGCCGGACCCCGGCATCCCGCGCCAGCTCCGCCAGGCAGAGGGTGGCCCGGTGGTTGATCGCGTCCGTCACCGCCTCGAAGCGGTGGCCGACCAGGTCGCTGGAGATGGCCGCGAGATGCACCACCGCCTCCACGCCTTCGAGCAGGGCCGGGGGGAAGCGGCGGATGTCGCCGGCATGCTGGGCATCGACCGGGTCCTCGGGCGGGGCAGCCGGCAAGGCCGGGCCATGCGTGAAGTAACCCGTATCGAAGCCGGTCAGCAGGGCACTTGGCAGGCTGGCCCGAAGATGCGCCGCGACGACGCGGCCGACATAGCCCAGGTTGCCGGTGACCAGGATGTGCAAGCGATGCCTCGACTGCTGCCGCACACTGCCTTACCTGCGTGCGGCGCGGACGGCCCATCAACTGTCCGTCACAAGCCGAATTTTCCGCTCTCCATCCGCCACACTCCGACCTGTTCCGCCGGCGCGGCCGGACGAGACTGGAAAGGGGCGCTCGGGCGCATGCGGATCCTGCTGTGGTACTGGGGGCGGCGCGGCGCCGGCGGCCAGCTCACCCAGGCGCTCGCCGAGGCGCTGGCGCGCCGGCAAGATGTCGCGCTCGCCCTCTCCCTCTCCCGCCAGGCCGAGCTGCGGCGGGAGAGGGAGGCCCTTGGCCTGCCGGCAGATGTCGTGGACACTTATGCCGGTGCCGCCGGCTTCTTGCTGGGCACGCTGCGCGTGCCGCTGCTGGCGCGGCGCCTGGTCCGGCAGGCGCGGGACTTCCGGGCCGATGCGGTGGTCTCGGTGATGACGCATCTCTGGACGCCGCTGGTCGCCCCGGCGCTGCGCCGGGCCGGCATCGACTTCGTGCCGATGGTCCATGACGCGCTGCCGCATCCCGGCGACCGTCTCGGTCCGCTCTGGGACTGGCGCCTGGACCGGGAGCTGGACGCCGCGCGCTGTGCCATCGCCCTCTCCGGCGCCGTGGAGGTGGCGCTGCGCGCGCGGCGGCCGGCGCTGCCGGTCATGCGCCTGCCGCTCGGCGCGCATCTGCCGGCAGGGCTGCTGCGCGCCGCGCCGGCGCGGGGGCCGGGCCGGGGGCCGGAATTCCTGCTCTTCGGCCGGCTGCGCGCCTATAAGGGCCTGGACCTGCTGCGCGACGCATTCCGGCTACTGCACCAGCACCACCCGGAGGCGCGGCTGCGCGTAGTGGGGGAGGGGGATGCGGAGGGCCTGGCCCCTGGCCTCTCCGCCCTGCCCGGCGTGCGGGTGGAACCGCGCTGGGTGGCGGAAGCGGAGATCCCCGACCTGATCGCCGGAGCCGATGCGCTGGTGCTGCCTTACCGGGAGGCGAGCCAGAGCGGCGTGGTCTCCCTGGCCTTCGCCCTGGGCGTGCCGGTGGTGGCGACGCCCGTGGGAGGCCTGGCCGAGCAGGTGACGGATGGCGTGAACGGCACCCTCGCCGCGGCGCCGGAGCCGGGGGCCCTGGCCACGGCCATGGCGCGGCTCTGCGACCCTGCACTGCGCGCGCGGCTGGCGCAGGGGGCGCGGGAGACGGGGCAAGGGCTGGCGGACTGGGATGCCCAGGCGGCGGCGCTGCTTGAGGCGCTGCGGGCCGGCGGGATCGGCCGTGGTTGAGCGGGCACCGGCTTGCCCCTAAAGGATGGCGCCGGTTCAACGGAATGGCCCTGCCATGATTGCCCTCGACCGCTGGCTGTCCGAGGCCCAGGAACTGCTGGCCGCGACCCGTGCTCTCGGCCTGGATGCCGCCATGGACCGGGCGGTGCGGGTGACGGCGCAGGCGCTGTCCGCTGGCAGGCCGTTGCTGGTCTGCGGCAATGGCGGCTCGGCCGCCGATGCGCAGCACATCGTGGGCGAGATGGTGGGGCGCTTCCTCAGGGAACGCCGGGCGCTGAAGGCCATCTGCCTCAGCTCCAACCCCGCGGTGCTGACCGCTTGGAGCAACGACTACAGCTACGACACCGTCTTCAGCCGCCAGGTGGAGGCCTATGCCGAGCCGGGCGGCGTGCTGCTCGGCCTCTCCACCTCCGGCAATTCGCGCAATGTGGTGCTGGCACTGGAGGCGGCGCGGGCACGGGGAATGGCGACCATCGGCCTGACCGGCGAGGGCGGCGGCGCCATGGCGCCGCTCTGCGACCACCTTTTCGCTGTGCCCAGCCGCTTCACCCCGGCGGTGCAGCAGGTGCATCTCTGTCTTTATCATTACTTCTGTGCGGCGGTGGAGGCGGCGCTGGCGGCAGGCGATGGCTGAGGCCGCCCGATCGGAGGAGGGGTTCGGGGCACTGCCCCGAACGGCCCGGAGCCATGAATCGGCCGGCCCGGCATGCAAGGCACTCATCCGCCCGGCCGCTTTCCTCGACCGCGACGGCGTGCTGATCGAGGATGACGGTTATCCGCACGACCCGGCGCGGGTACGCTGGATCCCCGGCGCCGCGGCGGCGGTCCGGCGGCTGAACCGGGCGGGCTTCCTTGTCTTCGTCGTGACCAACCAATCGGGCGTGGCGCGTGGCCTCTATCCGGAGGCGCAGGTGGGCGCATTGCATGACTGGATGGCGGCGCGGCTGGCCGAGGCGGGGGCGCGTATCGACGCCTTCGAGTACTGCCCGCACCACCCGGAGGCGCCTCTGCCCGAATATCGCCGCGCCTGCCGGCGGCGGAAACCGGCGCCCGGGATGATCGAGGATCTCCTTGCCGCCTGGCCGGTGGACCGGGCCCGCTCCTTCCTGATCGGCGACCGCGGGAGCGACCTGCAGGCCGCGGCGGCGGCCGGGATCCCCGGCCATCTCTTCCCTGGCGGCGACCTGGCGGAATTCGTCGAGGGCCTGCTCGGGCGGATGGCAGCATGAACGTGCTGCACCACCTCTGGCAGCTCCTGCCGCGCGACCTGCGGCGGGAGGTGCTGTTCGGCGCCATGGCGCGGCTCGCCCCGCGCCCGGACCGGCCGGCGCCGGACGGGCGCGGGCCGGTCACGGTCGCCGGCTATTTCGGCGCCCCGACCGGCCTCGGCGCCGCTGCACGGCGCTTGGTGGCGGTGCTGCGCCTGGCCGGTCTCGATCCGGTGGAGGCCGACCTGACCGGCCCGCTGCGCCAGGGCGCCCCCGGCCCGCCGCCCCTTGTGCCGGAAGGGCCGGGCACGCTGCTCGTGCATGTGAACGGACCGATGCTGCCCTGGGCGATGCGGGTGCTCGGCCGCCGTGCTGTTGCCGGCAAGCGCGTGGTCGCGGTGTGGAATTGGGAATTGCCGCTGCTGCCGCGGGACTGGGAGCGCGGCTTCGGCTTTGCCCATGCGATCTGGGTTTCCAGCCATTTCACTGCCGCTGCGATGCGGCGGCCGGCGGGACCGCCCGTCTCCGTCCTGCCCATCGCGGTGCCGGAGCCCGATCCGGCGCCGCTCGACCGCGCCGCCTTCGGTCTGCCGGCGGATGCCTTCGTGGTGCTCTCGGTCTTCGATGCTTCCTCGTCCCTCGCGCGCAAGAATCCGCTGGGCGCCATCGCCGCGCATCGCGCCGCCTTCGGCGACCGGCCGGACCGCATCCTGCTGCTGAAGACGCATGGCGCCGCCACCGCCGGCCCGGCCTGGCAGGAAGTGGCGGAGGCCGCCGCGGCGGCGCCGAACATCCGTATCCTCGACCGCACTCTCGACCGGCGGGAGTTGTGGGCGCTGCAACTGGCCTGCGACTGCTTCCTCTCCCTGCACCGCTCGGAGGGCTTCGGCCTCGGCATCGCCGAGGCGATGCGGGCCGGGCGGCCTGTGGTGGCGACGGGCTGGTCGGGCAATATGGATTTCATGCCCTGTGCGGGCACGGTGGCGGTGCCCTATGATCTGGTCCCGGCGCGCGACCCGCAGCACACCTACGACCTGCCGGGCGCGCAATGGGCGGAGCCGCGCATCGGCGAAGCGGCGGCGGCGCTCGCCGCGCTGGCCGCGGATCCCGCCCGCCGTGCCGCCATGGGGGATGCGGCGCGGGAGGCGGCGGCCCGGCGCCTTGCGCCGCAAGTTGTTGTCGAGAATGTGAAGGAAGTTTTGTCGCAAAACTGAGGGTAGCAACGAAAAATCCTGCGTGCGCAGTTTGCCAAGCCCGAGGATTTCCGATTTAAGCTCGCGAGCGACAGGGCAGGAGAACACGGTGGCGAAGTGCGTCGCGATCGAGCGGTGCCGGGTGAGCGGCAGCCGTAATTTGATACCTGTACTCGATCTGGGCGAGCAGGCGCTGACTGGGGTTTTCCCGCGCGAACGCACGGCGCCGGTCACCACCGGTCCGCTGCGGCTGGTGTGGTGCCCCGAATCGGGCCTGCTGCAGCTCTCGCATTCCTATGACCTCGGCGAGATGTACGGGCAGAATTACGGCTATCGCTCCGGCCTCAACCGCAGCATGGTCGAGCATCTGACGCAGAAGATCCGCGAGTTGGAGCGGATGGTGGATCTCGCGCCAGGCTCCACCGTGCTCGACATCGGCTCGAACGACGCGACCTCGCTCAAGGCCTACACGACGCCTTCGCTGCGCCGCATCGGCATCGATCCGACCGGGGCGAAGTTCCGCGCCTTCTATCCGGATGACGTGACGCTGGTGCCGGATTTCTTCTCCGCGGCGGCCTATCGCGCCACCGGCGCCGCGCCGGCCTCCATCGTCACCTCCATCGCCATGTTCTACGATCTGGAGGATCCGGTGGACTTCGCCCGCCAGGTCGAGAGCATCCTGGCGCCCGGCGGCATCTGGCACTTCGAGCAGAGCTACATGCCCTCGATGCTGCGCATGACCTCCTATGACACGGTCTGCCACGAGCATCTCGAATACTATTCGCTCGGCGTCGTGACGCGCATCCTGGATGCGGCCGGGATGCGGCCTGTGGACGTGAAGATGAACGCGGTCAATGGCGGCAGCTTCGCGGTAACCGCGGTGCGCAAGGACGACCCGCGCCGTGGCTCCGAGGCGGTGGTGGACTGGCTGCTGGGGCAGGAGGACCGCATGGGCCTCGACACCCCGCGGCCCTATCGCGAATTCGAGGAACGCGTCTTCCGCCATCGCGCCGACCTGCGCCGGCTGCTGGAGGTGCTGAAGGCCGACGGCAAGACGGTGGTAGGCTACGGCGCCTCCACCAAGGGCAACGTCGTGCTGCAATTCTGCGGCATCGGCCCGGATCTGCTGCCCTGCATCGCCGAGGTGAACGAGGACAAATTCGGCGCCTTCACCCCCGGCACCGGCATCCCGATCATTTCCGAGGCGGAGGCGCGGGCCATGCAGCCGGACTATTTCCTGGTCCTGCCCTGGCATTTCCGCGACGGCATCCTGCGGCGGGAGGCGGAGTTCCTGGCGCGGGGCGGGCGGATGATCTTCCCCTTCCCCGAGATCGAGATCGTATAGGCTGGCGGCGGACCATGGCGAAGCGCGCATTAATCACCGGCGTCACCGGCCAGGACGGCGCCTACCTTTCGCAATTCCTCCTCGACAAGGGCTATGAGGTCTACGGCCTGCTGCGCCGTTCCGCCTCCTCCGACGTGGTGGGGGAGCGGCTGCGCTGGCTCGGCATCGCCGACCGCGTGCGCATGGTGGACGGCAACCTCACCGACCTGCCGAGCCTGCTCGACGCGGTGTCCCAGGTGCAGCCCGACGAGGTCTACAACCTGGCCGCCCAGAGCTTCGTCAAGACTTCCTGGCAGCAGCCGCAGGTGACGGCGCAGGTCACCGCCGTCGGCGTGCTGAACATGCTGGAGGCGGTGCGCCGCTGCGCCCCGCAGGCCCGCTTCTACCAGGCCAGCAGCTCGGAGATGTACGGGCTGATCCAGCAGCCGGAGCAGGACGAGAAGACGCCCTTCTACCCGCGCAGCCCCTATGCGGTCGCCAAGCTCTACGGCCACTGGATCACGGTGAACTACCGCGAGAGCTTCGGCATGCATGCCAGCAGCGGCATCCTGTTCAACCATGAGAGCCCGCTGCGCGGCATCGAATTCGTCACCCGCAAGGTCACCGACGGCGTGGCCCGCATCAAGCTCGGTCTGGCCAATGAGCTGCGCATGGGCAATCTGGATGCCGAGCGCGACTGGGGCCATGCGCGCGACTATGTTCGCGCCATGTGGCTGATGCTGCAGCAGGACCAGCCGGACGACTATGTGGTGGCCACCGGGCGCACCACCACGGTGCGGGAGATGTGCCGCATCGCCTTCGCCCATGTCGGGCTGGACTATGAGCGCTACGTGAAGGTGGACCCGGCGCTGTTCCGCCCGGCCGAGGTGGACCGGCTGCTCGGCAACCCGGCCAAGGCGCGGGCGAAGCTCGGCTGGGTGCCGACCATCTCCCTTGAGGAGATGATCCAGGAGATGGTCGAGGCCGATCTCCGCCGCCACCGCGACCGGGCCGTGCTCGCGGGGCAGGGCGGATGAGCTTCGCCCCGGCCCGGGTGCTGGTCACCGGGGCGGCCGGTTTCGTCGGCCGTCACCTGCTGGCGGCGCTGCGCCGGGCCTTCCCGGAGGCCGAGATCGTCCCGGCCGCGCGTCCGGCGGAGGGCGCGGCGGGGATGCGCCCCTTCAACCTGCTCGACCCGGCGGGCATCGAGACGCTGGTGGCAGAGCTCCGGCCGGATGTCTGCGTGCATCTCGCCGCCATGTCGGCGGTGGGGGAGAGCTTCGCCGATCCGGACGGGGTGTGGCGCGCCAATGTGGACGGCACCCGCGCGCTCGGTGCGGCGCTGCTGCGGCACGCGCCTACCTGCCTGCTGCTGCATGTCTCGAGCGGCGAGGTCTACGGCCTCACCTTCCGCACTGGCCTGCCGCTGGACGAACAGGCGGCGATGCAGCCGGCCAACCCTTACGCCGCCGCCAAGGCCGCGGCGGATCTCGCACTCGGCGAGATGGCGCTGCGCGGCCTGCGGGTGCTGCGGATGCGGCCGCTGAACCATGTCGGGCCCGGCCAGTCCACCCGCTTTGCCATTCCCGCCTTCGCCAGCCAGATCGCGCGCATCGAGGCCGGGCTGCAGCCGCCGGTGATCCGCACCGGCGCGCTCGACCGCTGGCGCGACTTCCTGGATGTGCGCGATGTCTGCGCCGCCTATGTCGCGGCAATCGCCCGCGCCGATGCGCTGCCGGCGGGGCTCGCCCTGAACATCGCCTCCGGCCGGCTGCGCCGCGTGGGCGAGGTGCTGGCGGACATGCTGCGGCTGGCCGGAGTGGAGGCGCGGGTGGAGGAGGCAGCCGCGGCGCTGCGCCCGATCGACCTGCGGGAGACGCGCTGTTCCGCCGCCAGGGCACGGGAGCTGCTCGGCTGGGTGCCGCGCCGGGACTGGGAGCAGACCTTGCGCGAGGTGATCGATTCCTGGCGCGACGCCGTGCGGTACGGCACGGCGGTGAGCGGGCCATGACAGGCAGGCCGGATCCGGTCCTGGAGGTCACTGGGATCGCCGCGGCCGAGATCCTGCGTCGCTGCGCCGCACGGCGGGCGGGCGGGGAGGGCGCGCCGGTCTGTATCATTCCCCCCGTGCCGCGGATCGAGATGCCTGAACCGCCGGAGCGCGACGCCTGGCGGCTGCTCGATCTCAGCGAGGGAAGCGACGCGGAATTCGTGGTGGCGGCGCACCTCGCCTTGCTCGGCCGGCGGCCCTACGAACCGGAATTCGCCCGCCGGATGCGGGAATTGGCGGCCGGCAGGACGCGGCTGGAGATCATCGGCCGGCTCGCCCTCTCGCGTGAGGGGCGGCGGACGCCGCGACCGGCGGTTTCCGGCCTGGCGCTGCCGGTGCTGGTGGGGGTGGCGCAGGGCGGCGACCGGGTCCTGCGCCTGGCGGCGCCGGCGCTGGGCCAGGCCTCGCGGGTCTGGCGCCCGCTGCAGGCGCAGGGCCTGGCGCGGGCGCGCCGGATCTATGGCGTGACGCTCCGCATTCCGGTCCTGGGCGGACTGACGGAGACGCTGGTGGTCCTCACCCGCCTCAAGCGGCTCAGGCGGGAGGTCATGGAATTGCGTGCCGAGGTCGAGCGCCTGAAGGCAGAATTGCGACGGTGATGCGGCTCTATTTCTGGATCCACCACACCGGCGACTATCAGGGCAATACCGGCGTGCAGCGCGTAGTGCGCGGCCTTGCCCGCGGCCTGGCAGAGGCCGGGCACGAGCTGGTGCCTGTGTGCTGGTGCCCGCGGCGCGAGGCGATCATCCGCGCCGAGCGGCGCTGGACCGAGGGGCTGGCGCGCTTCGGCGGCCCGCAGCTTGCCGCCGGACCGGAGGAAGGCGAGCCGCTGCACCTCGCCGCCGCTGATGCCGGGCGGCTGGACGGCGCCTGGCTGGCGATCCCGGAAGTGCCGCATGTGGCCGGGCCGGATGCGGCGAACCTGGCGGTCGCGCTGGATTACGCCCGCTTCCATGGGCTGCGCAGCGCCGCGGTGTTCTACGACCTGATTCCGTTGCGCTTCCCGGGCTATGAGGCGATGGCGGCCGATCACGCCCGCTATGCCCGCAGCCTGGTTGCCGCCGATCTGATTCTGGCGATCTCCCGCCATTCCAGGGATGACCTGGAGCGGTGGTGGGCGGAGCAGGGCTATGATCCTGCCCGCCTGCCGCCCGTCCTCGCCCTGCCCCTGCCGGAGGAGTTGCCCGGCGCGCCCCGCGTCACCGAACCCTACGACCCCCCGGCCCCGCCGGTGCGCTTCCTCGCCTTCGGCACGCTGGAGCCGCGCAAGAACCAGGTGGAGGCGATGCGCGCCTTCGTGCGCCTTTGCGCCCGCCGGCCCGATCTCGACCTGCGCTTCGACCTGGTGGGCGGCATCCACGAGGCGGTGGCCGGGACGGTGCGCGAGCTGGCAGCGCAGGAGCGGCGCATCCGGCTGCACGACTACCTGCCGGATGCACAGCTTCACGACATGATCCGGCAGGCGCATGCCACGGTCTTCCTCTCGCTGGAGGAAGGCTACGGCCTGCCGGTCGCGGAAAGTCTCTGGTACGGCCGGCCCAGCCTTTGCTCCGACCACGGCTCCGTCGCGGAAATCGCCGAGGGGGGCGGCTGCCTGATGGTGCCGGCGCGCGACCCCGCCGCCACCGAGCAGGGTTTCGAGCGGCTGGCCACCGATCCGGATCTGCGGCGGCGCCTGGCCGAGGAGGCTTGCCGCCGCCCGTTGCGATGCTGGCGCGACTATGCTGCCTCGGTCGCGGCGGTGCTGGAGAGGGCGCCGAGGCTTGCGCGCCTTCTGCTGATCGAGGGTTCGGCCGGCGGCGGCGATGCCCAGGCGGCGGCGCTGCGGGATGCCGGGGCGCGGGTGCGCCGGCTGCACTGGCGGACCGCCTCCCGCGCGCTGCTGCCAGGCTCGGCGGCGGCGCCGGAGCAGCCCGCGCCCGGGGAGGGCCGGCTTGGCGGACTCTGGGCCGTGCTGCCAGCCGCCACCCTGGCCGGTCCGGAGGAGGCCAGGGAGATCATCGGCGCGGCACGGGGCCTCGGGGTGAAGCTGGCGCTGGAGGCGGGGCCGGATGCGGCGAAGCCGGACTGGCTGCCCGTGCTGGCCGCCGCCGACCTGGCGCTCTTCGCCGATGACGGGACGCGGGAGGCGGCGCTGGCCGCCGCGCTCCGGGAGCTGCCCCGGACGGTGACGCTGCGCGGCCGGTTCCGCACCGGCACCGGCGCGGCCGCGCTTTCCGCCATTGCCGGCAGCCTGCCGCGCATCGCCGCCGCCGGCGCGCCGCGCCGGCCGGCGCGGGTGTTCTATTGGGTCGGCCTGACGGTCACGCAGCCCTTCAATACCGGCGTACAGCGCGTCACCCGTCTGCTGGCCGCCGCCCTGCAACGGCAGGGCGTGGAGGTGGTCCCCGTGAAATGGGACGAGTCCGCTGGCCGGATGGCGCCCATCTCCGCGGCGGAGGCCAAGCATCTCTCCTGCTGGGGCGGCCCGGAGCCTAGCCCGCCTCGGCCCTTGCCGGAGGATCTCTCGGGCGAATGGCTGCTGCTGCCGGAAATCACCGTGCCGGTGGTGCCGCCTGGGTCGAATGTGGTGCGCCTCGCCCATGGGCTCGGCATGCGGGTGGCAGCGATCTTCTACGACCTGATCCCGGAGAAGATGCCGGAGATCTACCCGCCCGCCGCGCTCGAAAACCTGCATGCCTATTGGGAGGGGTTCGCCGAGGCCGATCTGGCCTTGCCCATCTCCTGGACCGTGGCGGCCGATCTGGGGCGCTATCTGGGCGAGCGTGGGCTGCCGCGACCCGTCATGGTTCCCTGTGCCCTGGCCGGCGATGGCGGCGGCACCGACCGGGTCCTGACCCCGCATGCCGGACCGGAGCCCGGTGCGCCGCTGCGCCTGCTGGCGGTCGGCACCTGGGAGCCACGCAAGAACTACATCCGGCTCCTGCGGGCTCTGGCCGAGGCGCAGCGCCGCGCAGGGCGCCCGATCCGGCTGGTCCTGGTTGGCCGCCGGGCTGGGTTCGCGGAACTGGACAGGGAGGTTGAGCAGCTTGCCGCCGAGGCGGGGGTCGATCTGCGCGACCATGTGTCCGACGAGGAGCTGCTGCGCCTCCACAAATCCTCGGATGCCACTGTCTTCGCCTCCTGGGAGGAGGGTTTCGGCCTGCCGGTGCTGGAGAGCCTCTGGCGCGGCCTGCCCTGCCTCTGCCATGCCGGCTCCGCCATGGCCGAGGTCGCTCCCGGCGGTGGCACCCTGACTGTGGACATGCTGGACGAGGCGGCGATCGCCGAGGCGCTGGTCCGGCTGGCCGATGAGCCCGGCCTGCTCGCCCGCCTCGGCGCGGAGGCAGTGGCGCGGCCCATCCGCTCCTGGGACGAGTATGCCGAGGATGTGATGCTGGCCCTCTCCCGCGCCGGGGTGGCGCCAGGCTGGCCGCTGCCTGCCATCGCGCAGCGCCGGCCGTTGCTCTCTTGCGCCATCACTACCTACAACCGGGCGCGCTGGCTCACCCACAGCCTACCCCGGCTGCTGGAAGCGACGCGGCCCTGGCGCGACGTGGTGGAGGTGGTGGTCTGCGATAACGCCTCCACGGACGACACGCCGGATGTGGTGGCACGCTTCCGGGGCGAGCCGAATTTCTCCGCCCACCGCAATCCGGAGAATGTCGGGATGCTGGGCAATCTCGGCGCCACCGCGCGGCATTCGCGCGGTGCCTTCGTCTGGCTGCTCGGCGATGACGACCTGCTGACGGATGGCGCCATCGAGAATGTGCTGGAGGGGCTGGCGGCGCATCCCGAGGTGGAGATGGCGTATATGAACTACGCCTACACCCGCTTCGACGAGCCTGAACGCCTGGCCGATGCGCGGGAGGTGATCGCCTCCGCCACCCCGATCGCGCCTGGCGGCCCGAACCGCCGCGTGCGGGAGCTGCGTGAGGTGGCGGGGCTGAACGAGAACCTGTTCACCGCCATCTATGCCTGCGCCTTCCGCCGCGACCACGCGCTGCGCGGCTACCAGCTCGATGTGCGCGGCGCGCCCTTCACCTCGCTGCTGACCTGCGTGCCCTCCTCGGTCTATGCGCTGGCTGCGCTGCAGGACCGCCCGGCCTGGTGGGTCGGCGAGCCGGCGGTGGTGGTCAACATGAATGTCTCCTGGCTGCGCTGGGCGCTGCTCTGGCATCTGGAGCGCATGCCGGATCTGTTCGAGGAGGCGGAGCGCGCGGGCATCGACCCGCGCGCCCTGGACCGCTACCGGTTGAACCATTTGGCCGAGGCGGAACGCTGGGTGCGCATGGCCTATTTCGAGGCGGAGGAGGCGATCCGCGCCAATTTCTCCATGGCGCGGCTGCTGGAGCGCAGCAAGCACCTGACGGAATTCCGCAAGCGCCACCTGGCCGGGGTCCGCCACGCCTATGCGGAGGCTTGGAGGGCCGGGCGCGTCCTGGTGGATCCGGTCCCGCCAGAGGAATTGTTCGCTCGCTACGGGCTGGATGGCTGAAACGCCCGGCCGGCGGCCCGCCGGATTCCGGCCGCCGGATGGGTGGGGTCAGCTACCGGGGAGCAGCCGGGGATTCCGCCAGACCTGGCAGCCATCCTTGACCGTGACTGCAAATCCGGGCTGCTCCTGTATCCGGGGAGCGAAGAATCCCTCGCACTCCCATCCTGCCCGGGCGAAGAGTGTCATGAGTGCGCGGTCGAGCGCGAAGGAGTGGGTGCCCACGACCACCCGCCTCACCTTCGCATTGGCGGCCTCGAGGCCAGCCATGAAGACCTCCTGCTCGGCCCCCTGGACGTCGCAATGGACAAGGTCGACGCAGTCGAAGGGGGCGAGCAGGGATGCCAGGGAATGGCAGGGGAGCCGCTCGATCTCCGCAACATTGTCGCCCCTGAGCCCGACGAAATAATCGAGGCCCGCCCTTTCATCCGGCCGCTCGCCGAATGCCGCCGCTCCGCCGTAATCGCTCTGCGCCGCCCGGTGCCGCGGGAATTCGGCCTCGCCATCCCTGGGGCCGACGACGCCATGCAGCACGGTCGCCACGTCCAGGGGCACGCCATTCGTCCGGAAATGCTCGTGGATGAAGCCGACATGACCGGCATCACCCTCCACGGCGACGACACGGATATCGGAGATCCCACGCATCCTCGCACCCTGGAAGGCGATCGCGCACCACGGTGCCCAGCCCGCGCCCAGTTCGATGATGGTGAAACGGTCCCCCGCATCCAGCACGGCCCGCAGGGTTCCCAGCCATTCCAGGGCATCGCCATGGCAATTGCCCGGGATAGGCATGCCCTCGACCGCGCCCGAAAGCGGCTCGATTCCGGCGACGAAGGCGACGGACAGCCTGCCGCCCAGGAAATTCGTCACGAAGCCTAGCTCTCCCCGCAGCCCCTCGGCGCGGAAATGGCGGAACACCTGTTCGGCCTCCGACCGCAGGCAGCCCTCCGGCTCCTGTGGCACGTCGGACGGCGCGCCATGGCGGGTTCTGAACTCCTCCGAAGCGACCAGGTCGGCCGCCACCTGGCTGAGGCTGGCGGCGCCCGATGCAAGGCGCTGGCTATGGGTTGCCAGCCCTGCTGGGTCCGGCTCCCGCCCGAGGACGCCGCGATAGAGCGCGGTGACCAGCCTTGGCGCGAGTCGCTTCTGCAGCTTCCGTCGCGCGAGGGCTTCCAGTCCGTTCATCGCTTCTCCTCGTGCATGGCTTGGCAAGTCCCGATGGGCAGCATAGGGCACATTCCATGTGCGGGAACCGCCTTCCGCATGCACCGCCATGTGTGCCGCACTAAGGCGGGTGTGGCCCATCCGAAGGATCTCCTCGACCGCATGGGCTCATTGGACGATCAGCTCGCATCGCGCTTCGGCGTCCTCTATGCCGCCGAGGCGCTGCTCGGGCCGCGCACCGGCGTCGGCCGGGCGGCGCTGGAAGTGGCACGGGCGGCGGCGGCGCTGCTCGCGGCCGGCGACCTGTTGCTGGCCGCGCATGGACGGCTGCTGCCCGCCGGCTTCCTGGACGCCCCGCCCGAGGCCGGCATGGCTCCGGCTGGCGCCCCGCCCGGCTGGCGGG
>CALGVL010000187.1 GCA_937930165.1 uncultured Acetobacteraceae bacterium | reverse complement strand
GCGAGTTCACCCGCTTCGTCGCCGCGCTGCTGATCGCCGCCCGGCCGGTGCGGGCGCTGGGTTCGCTGAACGCCGCCCTGCAGGAGGGGCTGGCCGGCCTCGCCCGCGTCTTCGGCGTGATCGACACGCCGCGCCGGGTGGTGGAGGCGCCGGATGCGAAGCCTTTGCCTGCCGGGCGTGGCCGCATCGAATTCGACAATGTCGGCTTCCGCTACGAGGGCACGCCGGATGCGGCCCTGGAAGGGCTCTCCTTCGTGGCCCAGCCCGGCGAGACGGTGGCGCTGGTCGGCCCCTCCGGCGCCGGCAAGTCCACTGCGCTCGCCCTGGTGCCGCGCCTCTATGACGTGACGGCGGGGGCGGTGCGGATCGACGGGGCGGATCTGCGGGAGGTGACGCTGGCCTCGCTGCGCGATGCCATCGCCTATGTGGGCCAGGATGCGGTGCTGTTCGACGACACCGCCTTCGCCAACATCGCCTGCGGCCGCCCCGGCGCCACCGCCGAGGAGGTGGAGGCCGCCGCCCGCGCCGCCGCCGCGCATGACTTCATCGCCGCCCTGCCGCAGGGCTATGCGACACCGCTCGGGCCGGGGGGCAACCGGCTTTCGGGCGGGCAGAGGCAGCGCGTGGCCCTGGCCCGCGCTCTGCTGCGCGACCCGCGCGTGCTGCTGCTGGACGAGGCGACCAGCGCCCTCGATGCCGAGAACGAGGCCGCGGTGCAGCGCGCCCTTTCCCGGCTGCGCCAGGGCCGCACCACCCTGGTCATCGCCCACCGCCTGGCGACGGTGCGGGAGGCCGACCGGATCGTGGTGATGCAGGACGGCCGCGCAGTGGAGCAGGGAACCCATGCGGCGCTGATGGCGGCGGACGGCCTCTATGCAAGGCTGGTGCGGACCCAGGCCTTCGGGGGCACGGCGGAGCCGGTGCCGGCGGGGTGATGCCGAGGCCCTGTCCGGTGGCCGAATCCGGACGTATTCCGAAGGATCCGGATCAGCGCGTGAACAGGGCTCTCAGCGCCAGCAGGTCACGCTGCACCCATTCGGCATCCGCCAGGAATTGCGCCTCCGACATCCCCGGCTGCCGGAACAAGGTCAGCAGCACCTCCGCGCCATCCCCGTTCGCGACGACCCGCATGGGAACGTAGATCACCGAGCCGCTGCCCGGATCGACATGGTGATCCATGATGCCGAATGGGTTGTGGCCTGTGAAGCGTATCCTGATTGGCCCATCCGGGCCTTCGGCTTTCCACCACTCGCCATCCTGCTCCATGGATGATGCGCTGAGGCCGGATGCCCATTTCGGAAAGATCTCGGGGCGCCAGATGGCCTCGTAAATCTCCCGCCATGGTCGCCCGATGGAGATGCTGATCGTCCGCGCTTCGAGCATATCGCCTCCGGTTTCCGGGTCTGCCGCTGCCGCTCCCGCTGCTGGCCTGGTTTCCCCCTCACCGCTGGCGCAGCAGCAACAGTCCGCCGGCGGCAATCAGGACGGCGCCGGCCAGCGCCCCGGGCGGCGGCAGGCGGCCGAAGAGGGTGGCGTCCAGCACCAGGGCGAAGACCAGCCGCGAATAGTGCCAGGGCGCGAGGGCCGAGACCTCCGCCCGCCGGACCGCGGCAGCCAGCGCCGCAAGCGCCGCGCTCTGCACCGCCGTGTAGAGGCCGACCAGCGCCAGAACCGGCAGGTCCGGGCTGCGCCAGACCAGCAGCATGGCGGGGGCGAGCAGGACCACCCCGGCGATCGCCCCCTGCACCATGGCATCCGTCGCATCCGCCACCCCGCGCAGCCTGCGGGTCAGCACCTGGTACAGCGCGTAGGTGAGGGCGCCCGCGATGGGTACCAGCGCCTCCGGCCGGAACAAGCCGCTGCCGGGCCGGATGATGACGAGCATCCCGGCGAAGCCCAGGCTGACCGCCAGCCAGTGCCGGGGCGTCACCGCCTCCCGCAGCAGCAGGGCGCCGAGGGCGGTCAGGATGATCGGGCCAGTGAAGCCGAGGGTGGATGCCTCGGTGAAGGGCAGCAGGGCATAGCCGAAGACGCTGATGGTGGTGGAGGCGATCAGCGCCGCCGCGGCGAGCCGCTGGTCCCAGGCCCGGGGCGGGGCGATGGCGTGGCGCCAGGCGCCGGCCGGGTCCGGGGCACGGCAGGACAGACCGGCCGCCGCCAGCAGGACCAGGCCGCTGCGGAGGAAGGTGATCTCCAGCGGGTCCAGCGATCCGGCCAGCAGCTTCGCCAGGGCATAGCCGATGGCATAGAGCAGGTTGCAGAGCAGTGCGTAGAGGATGGCGGCGGGCATCGGCTCCCTTGCGCCCTTCCGGCCGGGCCATGCAGGGCGCCGGCCTTCCGGGGCGCCTGTCAAGCGGCGCGCCGATCACCCGAGTCCCTTCCACAGCGCCACGGCGGTCGCCAGGGCGGCCAGCAGCTTGTAGAGCATGTCCACCCAGGGTTGCAGCCGCTGCGCCAGCGGCGGGCGCGGCGGGTCGTCCGGCGGCCCCTTGCCGCGGCCTGGGTTGGTCGCCGGCGGGCGGGACGGGCGTGGGCGAGGCGTATCGGGCGGGATCGAGTCGGCCATGTACATAGGATAACATTCCTAGAGCCTCCTCGGCTCATCTTTCCGCCACCGGTCCCGCGCAATTGACGCTCTCCCGCACCGCGCCATAGAAGGCGTTGACGATGCGCGCCGGGCCGGTTGCGGCGCGCCGCAGGTCCGGAGTCACAGCCCCATGTCCATCATGAAGGATTCGCGCGAGGCGACCATGATCGGCCGCCGCACCGATGGCTCGACCATCCGCCGTCCGCTGTCGCCGCACCTGCAGGTCTATGACATGCTGCAGATGTCCAGCGCCCTGTCGATCAGCGGCCGCATCACCGGCGTGATCTGGAGCCTGGGCGTGCTGCTGATGGTCTGGTGGCTGCTCGCCGCCGCAGCGGGCCCCGAGGCCTTCACCCGGGTGCAGTGGTTCCTCTCCTCCTGGCTCGGCCTGCTGATTCTCTTCGGCATGACAGGCGCGGCCTGGTTCCACACCATCAACGGCATCCGCCACCTGGCCTGGGATGCCGGCTACGGCTTCGACATCCCCAGCATGTACCGGAGCGGCTGGGCGGCGCTCATCGCCACCGGCGTGCTGACGGTGGTGACCTGGATCGTCGCGATCATCGCCTGGGCATAAGGAAGACATCCCATGGCCAACGACCATGCCGCCAACACCATGCTGCGCTCCCCGCTCGGCCGGGTGCGCGGGCTCGGCTCCGCCAAGGGCGGCACGCATCACTGGTGGCTGCAGCGGCTCACCTCTATCGCCCTGCTGCCGCTGACCATCTGGTTCGCCTTCTCGGCCGCGCTGCTCGCCGGCGCCTCCTACGAGGACACCGTCGCTTGGATCGGCCGGCCCTGGAACGCAGTGCTGCTGCTGGCGACCATCGCCCTGGTCTTCCACCACATCGCCTCAGGCATTCAGGTGATCGTCGAGGACTATGCCAACCAGGAATGGACCAAGATGTCGTCCATCCTGGCGGTGAAGGCCATCTGTGCATTGCTCGCCATCGCCTCGGCCCTGGCGGTCCTCAGGATCGCGGTCTGAGGCGGGGTTTGGCGGACCGATCCGCGGCTTCGGGGGCAGGCGCCCTCCGCTGATCGGGCTGCGACGGAAAGGAACGGATCGATGAACGCGATCAGCAAGCCCTCCAACGGTGCCTACCGCATCGTGGACCATACCTATGACGTTGTGGTTGTGGGCGCCGGCGGCGCCGGGCTGCGCGCGACCTTCGGCATGGGTGCGGCCGGGCTGAAGACGGCCTGCATCACCAAGGTCTTCCCGACGCGCAGCCATACCGTCGCCGCCCAGGGCGGCATCGGCGCCGCGCTGGGCAATATGGGCGAGGATGACTGGCGCTGGCACATGTACGACACCGTGAAGGGGTCGGACTGGCTCGGCGACCAGGACGCCATCGAATACATGTGCCGCGAGGCGATCCCGGCGGTCATCGAGCTGGAGCATTACGGCGTGCCCTTCAGCCGCACCGAGGACGGGCGCATCTACCAGCGCCCCTTCGGCGGCCACATGCAGCACTACGGCAAGACGCCGGCCATGCGCGCCTGCGCCGCCGCCGACCGCACCGGCCATGCCATCCTGCACACGCTCTACCAGCAGAGCCTGAAGCACGGTTGCGAATTCTTCGTCGAGTATTTCGCCCTCGACCTCATCATGGATGATGAGGGCGCCTGCCGCGGCGTGGTGGCCTGGTGCCTGGAGGATGGCAGCATCCACCGCTTCCGCGCCCAGACCACGGTGCTGGCGACCGGCGGCTATGGCCGTGCCTATTTCTCCTGCACCTCCGCCCATACCTGCACCGGGGATGGCGGCGGCATGGTGCTGCGCGCCGGCCTGCCGCTGCAGGATCAGGAATTCGTGCAGTTCCATCCCACCGGCATCTATGGCGCCGGCTGCCTCATCACCGAGGGCGCGCGCGGCGAGGGCGGCTACCTGACCAATTCCGAGGGCGAGCGCTTCATGGAGCGCTACGCGCCCACGGCGAAGGACCTGGCCAGCCGCGACGTCGTCTCCCGCGCCATGTCCATGGAGATTCGCGAAGGGCGCGGCGTCGGCCCGCACAAGGACCACATCCACCTGCACCTGGAGCATCTCGGCGCCGACATCCTGCATGAGCGGCTGCCGGGCATCTCCGAGACGGCGAAGATCTTCGCCGGCGTGGACGTGACCAAGGAACCGATCCCGATCCTGCCCACCGTCCACTACAACATGGGCGGCATCCCGACGAACATCCACACCGAGGTCCTGAACCCGACCGCCGAGGACCAGGACCGCGTGGTGCCCGGCCTGATGGCGGTGGGCGAGGCGGCCTGCGTCTCGGTACACGGCGCCAACCGGCTCGGCACCAATTCGCTGCTCGACCTGGTGGTGTTCGGCCGCGCCGCGGCGCACCGGGCCGCGGCAACGGTGAAGCCCGGCGCCTCGCAGCCGCCACTGCCGCCCAAGGCGGGCGAGGCGGCGCTGGACCGGTTCGACCGCGTCCGCCACGCCAAGGGCAGCACCCCGGTCGCTGATCTGCGCCTGCAGATGCAGCGCACCATGCAGGCCCATGCGGCGGTCTTCCGCACCTCCGAACTGCTGAAGGAGGGCGTGGAGAAGATGCAGAAGATCCAGGCCGGCTATGACGACATCCGCGTCACCGACCGCAGCCTGATCTGGAACAGCGACCTGATGGAGGCGCTGGAACTGGGCAACCTGCTCGGCAATGCCATGACCACCATCGTCGGGGCCGAGGCGCGTAAGGAAAGCCGCGGCGCCCACGCACATGAGGACTACCCCGAACGCGACGACCAGAATTGGATGAAGCACACGCTGGCCTGGCAGGATGAGAAGGGCAACGTGAAGCTCGACTACCGCGACGTGAAGATGCGGACGCTGACCAACGAGGTCCAGGTCTTCCCGCCCAAGCCGCGCGTGTACTGAGGAGAAGCAGCCGAATCATGGCCACCTTCACGCTGCCCCGGAACAGCACGATCCAGCAGGGCAAGACCTACAAGGCCGAAGCCGGGGCGAAGAACGTCAAGGCGTTCAAGATCTATCGCTGGGATCCGGACTCGGGCGAGAACCCGCGCACCGACACCTATGAGATCGATCTCGACAAGTGCGGCCCGATGGTCCTGGACGCGCTGATCAAGATCAAGAACGAGGTGGACAGCACGCTGACCTTCCGGCGCTCCTGCCGGGAGGGCATCTGCGGCTCCTGCGCGATGAACATCGACGGGCTGAACACCCTGGCCTGCCTCAAGCCCATCGAGGATGTGCAGGGCGATGTCCGTATCTATCCGCTGCCGCACATGCCGGTGGTGAAGGATCTGGTGCCGGATCTGTCGCAGGTCTACGCCCAGTACCGCTCCATCGAGCCCTGGCTGAAGGCAGACACCCCCGCCCCGCCGGACGAGGAGCGCCGGCAGAGCAAGGAGGAACGGGCGAAGCTGGACGGGCTCTGGGAGTGCATCCTCTGCTTCTGCTGCTCCACCGCCTGCCCCTCCTACTGGTGGAACGGCGATCGGTATCTCGGCCCGGCGGTGCTGCTGCAGGCCTATCGCTGGATCGCCGACAGCCGGGACGAGCACACGGGCGAGCGCCTCGACAATCTCGAGGACCCGTTCCGCCTCTATCGCTGCCACACCATCATGAACTGCACCCGGACCTGCCCGAAGGGGCTGAACCCGGCGGCGGCGATCGGCAAGATCAAGCAAATGTTGGTCGAGCGGCAGAGCTGAGCCGCCTCGGCCCCGAAACACCCCGCCATGCCCCCCGGCTGGCGGGGTTTTTTCATGTTCGGGCTTGGAACCATCCTCCGCACCGTCCTAGGCTGCCGGAAAACTGGGAGGACAACGATGCCGAGGACCATCCTGAGCGCCCTGGCCATGGCGCTGCTCGCCGGGTTGCCGGCTGCGGCGCAGACCCTGACCATCGGCAATGCCGCGGTGGTCACCACCATCGACCCGCACTACCACAACCTCGGCCCGAACAACGCGCTCGGCATGCACATCTTCGACCGGCTGGTCGAACGGGATTCGCGCGCCCGGCCGCATCCCTCCCTGGCCGAGAGCTACCGGCCCATCTCCGACACCGTCTGGGAGTTCAGGCTGCGCCGCGGCGTGAAATGGCATGACGGGCGCGACTTCACCGCCGATGACGTGGCCTTCACCTTCGAGCGCGTGCCGAATGTCCCGAACAGTCCGGGCGGCTTCGGCGGCTTCCTGCGCTCCATCGCCCGGGTCGAGGTGGTGGACCCGCACACCATCCGCCTGCACACCCACCGGCCGCATCCGCTGCTGCCGCTCGACCTCGCCTCGGTCAGCATCATCGCCCGCCACGCGGCTGAGGGCGCCTCGACCGAGGACTACAACAGCGGCAAGGCGGCGATCGGCACCGGCCCCTACCGGCTTTCCGCCTATCACTCCGGCGACCGGGTGGAGCTTGCCCGCAACGAAGCCTATTGGGGCGAGGGCGAGCCCTGGGCACGCGTCACCGTCCGCTTCCTGCTGAATGACGGCGCCCGCACCGCGGCGCTGCTTGCTGGCGATGTGGACCTGATCGAGCAGATCCCGACAAGCGACCTGGCGCGCCTGCGGCGCGATCCGCGCCTGGTGGTGACGGAGATCCCCTCGCTCCGCACCGTCTTCGTCTCGCCCGACTATTCGCGCACCGGCTCTCATCCGCTGGTGACGGACAATGCCGGCACGCCGCTGCCGGAGAACCCCTTCCGCGACGTGCGGGTGCGCCGCGCCCTCTCCATGGCGATCAACCGCGATGCGTTGGTGGAGCGGGTGATGGAAGGCGCCGGGGAGGCCACCGCCCAGTGGCTGCCGCGCGGCACCTTCGGCTACAATCCGGATGTGAAGCCGATGCCCTTCGACCCGGAGGGGGCGAAGCGCCTGCTGGCCGAGGCCGGTTTCCCGGATGGGTTCCGCATGACCCTGGCCACGCCGAACGACCGCTGGCCGAATGATGCGCGCCTGGCCCAGGCGGTGGCGCAGATGTGGACGCGGATCGGCGTGCGGACCCAGGTGGATGCGATGCCCTTCACCGCCTTCGTGCCGCGCCGCTCCCGGCAGGAGCATGCGATCCAGATCGGCGCCTGGGGCAGTTCCACCGGGGAGGCGTCGAACTACCTGCTCAGCATCGTCGCCACCCATGACCGGCAGAAGCTGACTGGTCCGGCCAATATGACGCGGCATTCCGACCCGAAGATCGACGAACTGCTCGCCCGCGGCGCCGCCACCATGGACGACGAGGCGCGCGAGGCGATCTGGCGAGAGGCGGTCGCCTATTACGCCGAGCAGGTGCCGATGATCCAACTGCTCCAGTACGTCAACACCTGGGCGCATCGCCGCGGCCTACGGCACGATCCGCGCATGGATGAGCGGACGATCGCCATGGGCATCCGCGAGGCGCGCTGAGGCGGGAT
>CALGVL010000186.1 GCA_937930165.1 uncultured Acetobacteraceae bacterium | reverse complement strand
CTCTCCGCCACCACCCCCGAAGTCCGGCATGGCATCGCCAATGCGCTGGCCAACCTGAACGAGCCCGTCACCGCCCTGAGCGGCCTGGCCGCAGGCGATCCCGGCCTGGCGGCGAATGCCGCGGCGCGCTTCGGCATCAACTCGACCCTCGGCCTTGCGGGCATTCACGACCGGGCTGCCGCCATGGGCTATCCGCGCCAGCCCTTCGGCATCGCGGATGCGGTCTGTCATTGGGGGGTGCCGAGCGGCCCCTTCCTGGTGCTGCCGTTGCTCGGCCCCTCGACCCTGCGGGATGCGGGGGCGCGGGTGGGCCTGGGCGTGGCGCTCTCCCAGGCGCTGGGGCCGGATGCCTATGCCGCCTGGAGCGGCAGCGACGCCTTCATCGGCTATGCCCAGCTCCATGAGGAGCTTGAGCGCATCGACGCGCAATCGCTCGACGCCTATGCGATCTATCGCAGCGCCTATCTCCAGCGGCGCGCCGCAGCCTGCCCGGCGGACCGGGCGGAGGAGCCCGTGGGCGAGACGGAAGCCGGGCCAGAGCCGCCCTGAGGACCAGAGGCAGCCGCCAGCGGCGGCTGCGCCAGCCGGGAGTGGTCCTGACCTTGGCCCCTGTCAGACGCGGAGGCCGAGGCGGCGGATCATCTCGCCTTCCTCCTTGTAGGTGCGCTCCGCGAAGGCGGTGTAGTCCGCGCTGTTCATGTACCAGGGCTCCATGTCGAAGCGTTCCAGCACCTTCAGATGGGCCGGGTCGAAGAGCGCCTCCTTGAACGCGTCATGCAGAACCTTGACCACGGCAGGATCCATGCCTGCCGGGCCGGCGAAGCCGTAGGGCGAGGCGGAGACAATATCGAGGCCGACCTCGCGCAGCGTGGGTGCGTCGGGGAAGCGCTTCGCCCGCTTGGCGCTCCAGACCACGAGCAGCCGAAGCTTGCCGCTCTCCACCAGGGGCGCCCAGCCGGTGGAATCCGCGGTGACGTCGACCGAGCCGGAGAGGCACGCCTGCATGTTCTCGGAGACGCCGCGGAAGGGCACATGCACCCACTGGATGCCGAGCTGCGCCGCGATCTGCTCCATGGTGATGTGCAGCGAGGTGCCGACGCCCGGACTGCCATAGGTGATCTTACCGGGATTGGCCTTGGCATAGGCGATCAGGTCCTGCCAGGTCTTCCAGGGGCTGTCGGCGCGCACCACCACGCCGAACAGGTAGCCGGTGACGTGGATGATGTAGGTGAAGTCCTTCAGCGGGTTGAAATTGGGCCGCTCCATCATGTGCGGCAGACGGAAGACCGAAATCGGCATCTGCGTCAGGTGGTAACCGTCCGCCTTCGCGTCCTTGATGGTCAACGCGCCGAGCGTACCCGCGGCGCCGGGCTTGTTTTCGACAACGACCGGCTGCTTGAGACGCCTTGAGGCACTCTCCGCGATCGCCCGCATCTGGCCGTCGCTTGAGCCGCCGGGCGTCCAGGGGACGATCAGCCGGATCGGCCGGTCCGGAAAGCTGCCCTGTGCGAGGGCAGGGCGGGCGAGCGCCGCGGCGGCACCGAAGGCCAGGGCGGTACGACGGCTGATGCTTGGACCACTTGTCACTCTGACGTCTCCTCCAGTCGGACGGCAATTGTTGGTGCTGACGCGGCGGTTTGACCGCGTTGCTTTACGGGATGATTGCAATTGCAACATGCCAGGGCAAGCCCTGGTATGGCGGATGGTGGCCGCGCCCCTGTGCATCGCAGGGGCGCAACCGCCGCTTCAGTCGGCCATGACGTCCGCTTCCCGCGCCACAGGCCCCCATTTCGCATCCTGCGCCCGAATGAGGGCGGCGAGCTCCGCCCGGGTGGAGCCGACGGCCTCCGCACCCAGCTCGCGCAGGCGTGCCACCACGGCGGGATCGCGGGCCATCGAGACCGCGGCTTGCTCCAGCCGTGCCGCCAGCGCCTCCGGCAGCCCCTTCGGCGCCATCAGCGCCAGCCAGGTATCGGCCTCGACCCGGGATCGTCTCCGCCACGGTCGGGATCTCCGGCGCCAGGGAGGAACGCTGGCGCGACGCGATGGCGAGGGCGCGGGCCCGCCCCTCACGCACAGGCGGCAGGCCGGTGACCACGGTGTCGGTATAGACCTGGATCTTGCCGGTCAGCAGATCGGGCAGCGCCGGGCCGGTGCCGCGGTAATGCACGATAATGCATTCGGCGCCCAGTGCGCGCAGCAGCTGCATGTCGGTCAGGTGCTGCGTCGTGCCCGCCCCCGGCGTGCCGCAGGCGGCCGCCCGCCCGGCGCGCAGCCATTCCGAGAATTCGGCGATGTTGCGCGGCGGGAAGTCGTTGGCCGCCAGGATCACCACCGGGATCGCCGCGAAGCGGCTGACCGGCGTGAAATCCGCCAGCGGGTCGAAGGGCATCGTGCGGTAGATGTGCCGGTTGATCACCAGCGGCCCGGCCGGCACCGAGCCGAGTACCGTCCCGTCCGGCGGCGCCTTCGCCACCACATCCGCCGCGATTCAGGTCAGCACCCGCACCAGCCAGAGGCTGAGCGCCGGGAAGGCCACGAGCAGCACCAGCCGCACCAGATCCGTCGCCAGGAAGGGCAGCACGCCGCGATAGGTGCGGGCGATCGGCACATCCCGCGCCAGGGCGGAGATGACGAAGACGTTCAGCCCGATGGGCGGCGCCGTCAGCCCGATGCCGACCACCACCAGCACCAGGATGCCGAACCAGATCGCCGTCTCCTCCGTGCTGCCCAGGCCGAAATCCAGCGCGGTGACGACCGGGAAGAAGACCGGCAGGGTCAGCAGGATCATGGCCAGCTCGTCCATCACCGCGCCCAGGACGATATAGGCCAGCAGCAGGATCGCCAGCACGCCATAGGGCGGAAAGTCCTGCTCGGTGATCCAGACCGCCAGCAGGTCGGGCGCCTGGCTCAGCGCCAGGAAGGCGTTGAACACCTCGGCGCCGAGCAGGATGACGAAGATCATCGCCGTGGTCTCGGCGGTGGCCAGCAGCGCCTCCAGGATGTGCCGCCCCTTCAGCGTGCCACGCAGCACCCCGACCGCGAGGGTGCCGATGCAGCCGATCGCGGCGCTCTCCGTCGGGGTGAAGACGCCGCCATAGATGCCGCCCACGACGATGACGGCGATCAGCAGCACGGGGATGACGTTCAGCATCGCCTCCCGCCGCTCCGCGGCGGAAACGCCGCCGCCGGCCGGTGTCAGCTCCGGCCGCAGCCGCGATATCAGGGCGATGGCGCTCATATAGAACAGGGTCGCCAGCAGCCCGGGAATCAGCGCCGCCATGAACAGCTTGGCGATGTTCTGCTCCGTGCTGATGGCATAGACCACCAGGATGACACTGGGCGGGATGAGGATGCCGAGCGTGCCGCCCACCGCGATGGTGCCGGTGGAGAGGCCGGGATCGTAGCCGTAGCGGCGCAGCTCCGGCAGCGCCGCCCGGCCGAAGGTGGCGGTGGTGGCGACCGAGCTGCCGCAGACCGCGCCGAAACAGGCGCAGGCGCCGACCACCCCCATGGCCATGCCACCGCGCTTGTGCCCGAACACCGCATTGGCAGCGGCAAAGAGGTCGCGCGCCAGCCCGCCCCGCTCCGCCAGCGCGCCCATCAGGATGAAGAGCGGGATGATGGAAAGCGTGTAGCTGGCGAAGAGGTGGTAGGGCGTGGTCTTCAGGTAGTTGAGCAGGGTTGCCGTATCGACGATCCAGACATAGCCCCCCGCCCCGACCAGCAGCATCGAGAGCCCGACGGGGGCGCGCAGCACGATCAGCCCCAGCAGCGCCGCGAAGCCGACGCCGGCGATGAAGAATTCCTGGGCCATCAGCCCTGTCCCCGCAGCAGCCGCACCACCCACAGGAGCGCGGTGAGCGCCGTCACCGCGAAGCCGAGCGCGCCCAGCCCCACCGCCCACCAGGTCGGCAGGCCGAGCACCATGGTGGTGGTGCCGGTCCGCAGCGTCTCCCGCGCACCGACCCAGAGACGCTCCGCCAGCACCGCCGCAACCCCGGCCCAGACCAGGGTCCAGAAGGCATCCATCAGCCGCGTCGCCCGACGCGGCAGCCAGGTGGTGAAGGTATCGACGATGATGTTGGTCCGCATCAGCGTGCCATAGGCGAGGAAGCCCAGCACGGCGATACCGGAGCCGATCGAGACCATCTCGAAATCGCCCGGCACCGGCTGGCTGGTCAGCCAGCGCTTGAGCACGCTGACAGTGGTGAGCAGGGCGATGGCCAGCAGCGCCGCGCCGCCGCCGAGGGCGAGCGCGGTGCCGAGCCTGGCGATTACGCCCCGTGGCGGGGGCGGCTGTTCGGACATCTTCGGCTCCGCCGGAGCGGTTCGCGGCGGGGCGGGATCGCCCCGGGGCGCGAAGCCGCCCTGGGAATGAGAGCCTGGAGCATCCGTCGCGGGTCAGGACAGGCGGAAGATGCTCCAGGGGCGGGGAGGCGGGTCAGGCGACGCCCTGGCCGTGCTTCTCGATCAGCGACCGCGCCTCGGCGAGCAGGGCGGCGCCGTCGATGCCGCGCTCCCCGGCCTGCTTCACCCAATTCTCGATCACCGGCTGGGTGGTCTGCACCCAGCGCTGCTTCTCCTCCTCGGAGATGACGATGATCTCGTTGCCGCGCTTGCGGACCATCTCCTCCACCACCGGCCCGCGCTCGTCCCAGGGGCGGGCGGCCATCTGGGCCGCTACCTGGCCGCTGTTGGCGTCCAGCACCTTGCGCAGATCATCCGGCAGGCTGGCATATTTCGCCTTGTTCATCGCCAGGATGAAATTGGCGATGTAGAGGGTAGGGCTGCCGGGGATCTCCGTATGGTGCCGCACCATCTCCTGCAGCTTGAGGCTGGGCACCACCTCCCAGGGCACCACGGCGCCGTCGATCACGCCCTGGCTCAGCGCCTCCGGCACCTGCGGCACTGGCATGCCTACCGGGGCGGCGCCGAGGGCGCGCAGCGCTTCGCCATTCAGCCGGCTGGGGAAGCGGAGCTTGAGCCCTTGCAGGTCCTGCATGCTGCGCACGGGGCGGCGGGAATGGATCAGCCCCTCGCCATGGCCCCAGACGCAGAGGGGATGGACCTCATTGAACTCGTCCTTCAGGTGCTTGTCGGCGAATTCCTGGATCGCCTTGCAGTTCACGATGGCGCGCTTGTGCGAGACGAAGGGCAGCTCGAAGACCTCGACCTTCGGGAAGCGGCCGGGGGTGCTGCCGGGCAGGGTCCAGATGATGTCGGCCACGCCGTCCCGCGCCTGGTCGTAGAGCTGCGGCGGCGCGCCGCCGAGCTGCATGGCGGGGAAGATCTGG
>CALGVL010000185.1 GCA_937930165.1 uncultured Acetobacteraceae bacterium | reverse complement strand
GGGCCAGCAGGTGCAGCGGGCCCTCGCCGCCGCCATAACGGGCATCGCCCAGGATCGGGCAGCCAAGATGGGCGCAATGGACCCGGAGCTGATGCGTGCGCCCGGTGCGGGGCCGCAATTCCAGCCAGGAAAGGCCATCCCCCTGGCCCAGAACCCGCCAGGCGGTCAGCGCCGGCTGGCCGGCCGGGTCCACTACGATGCGCCAGCCCTCGCTCACGCTGCTGCGCTTGAGGAGGGGGGCCGCGATCTCGCCTTCGGGCTGCGGCGGGGCGCCGCGCACCACAGCCCAGTAGGTCTTGCCCACGCGTCCCGCGGCGAAGAGGGCGCCGAGCGCGGCGAGGGCCGGCTTGGTCCGCCCCAGCGCCAGGCAGCCGGCAGTATCCGCATCCAGCCGGTGCGCCGGCTGCGGCAGCCGCCGCTTGCCGAGGGCGAGGGAGGGCAGCCAGTCCTCCAGCGATGCCCCGCCGCGCGGGCCGCGATGCACCGGCAGCCCGGCCGGCTTGTCCAGCACCAGGAGCCGGTCATCGCGATACAGGATGCGCGTGGCCGGATCGCCCGGCGGCCCGGAATCCCGAACCGGCCCGCGCGAGGACGGTTGCGAAGTCCGGGCCGGTGCTGTCAGGTGGCCGCGCATGGTATACGACCTTCGCAATGATCCTCCGCTCGTGGTCTGCCTCGGCAATCTGGTGGCCGATCACACCTTCTGGGTGCAGGAGATAGCCGAACCGCCCTTCAAGGGCATCGCCCGTACCTATCGCCTGGGGCCAGGCGGCATGGCGGCCACGGCGGCGGTGGCCGTGGTGCGGCTCGGCGGCCGGGCGCTGTTCTGGGGGCGGGTGGGGGACGACATGAACGGCCGGCCGCTGGCGGAGGCGCTGGCGCAGGAGGGGGTGGACATGTCGCAACTCCGGCGCGTGCCGGGCGGCCGCACCCCGGTTTCCGCGGTGCTGGTGGACCCGCGGGGGGAGCGCTCCATCTTCAACTACCGTGGCGAGGGGCTCGGACTCGATCCCGCCTGGCTACCGGTGGAGACGCTGGATCGCGCCCGCGCCCTGCTCTGCGACCCGCGCTGGCCGGAGGGGGCGGAGCGGGCGCTCGCGGCGGCGCGGGAGCGCGGCATCCCGACCGTGCTGGACGGCGAGAAGAGCGAGACGCGCATCCTGCGCCAATTGGTGCCGATGGTGGACCACGCGATCTTCTCGACGCCAGGGCTGCAGAATTTCGCGCCCGGGGTCTCGCAGGCGGAGGGGCTGCGCCGGGCGCTGGCCGAGGGCGTCCGGGTCGCCGCCGTGACCCGCGGAGAGCACGGCACGCTCTGGGCGACGCAGGAGGATCCGGAGCCGCGCGAGACGCCTGCCTTCCCGGTGGAGGCCACCAACACCACCGGCGCCGGGGATGTTTTCCACGGCGCCTATGCGCTGGCGATTGCGGAAGGCCAGGACGTGGCCGCGGCGATGCGCTTCGCCTCCGCCGCCGGCGCGCTGCGGGCGCAGGATGGGGAGACGCCCCGGCGCCCGGCGCTGATGGCGATGCTGGCCGGCGGCTGAGCGCTGGGCCTCCGGGGGCACGGATTCGGCGGTGGAGGCAGGACAGGGTAAGGGTGGAAGGCGCCATGGACCCGGTCGATCTCGCCCTCTGCCTTGCCGTCGATGTCTCGGCCAGTGTGGATTACGACGAATTCGGTCTGATGCTGGGCGGCTATGCCGCCGCCTTCCGGGATCCGGAGATCGCCGCCCTTTGCGCCGCCGGGCCGCGCCGGGCGGTGGCGGTGGCCATGCTGTTCTGGTCCGGCGCCAAGCCGGGTCCGGAACTCGCGGTGCCCTGGATGCGGGTGGAAGGCGAGGCCAGCGCCGCCGCCCTGGCTGAGGCCATCGATGGTGCCCCGCGCCCATCCCAGCCCGGCGCGACGGCGCTGGGGGAGGGGATGGCGGCCGGCCTCGCCCTGCTGGCACGCTGCCCGGCCGAGGCGGCGCGGCTGGTGCTGGATGTCTCGGGCGACGGCC
>CALGVL010000184.1 GCA_937930165.1 uncultured Acetobacteraceae bacterium | reverse complement strand
GGAATGGACCTTCACCCTCCGCCCTGGCCTGAAATTCCATGATGGCGAGCCGGTGCGGGCGGCGGATTGCATCGCCTCCATCAAGCGCTGGGCGGCGCGCGACACCTTCGGCCAAGTGCTGTGGCAGCGGGTGGATGAGCTTTCGGCGCTGGACGACCGGCGCTTCCGCTTCCGTCTTAAGCAGAAATTCCCGCTGCTCAGCCTAGCACTTGGGCAGACGCAGAATCCCTGCTTCATGATGCCGGAGCGGCTGGCCAAGACCGATCCCTTCACTCAGATCCGGGAGGCCATCGGCAGCGGCCCCTTCCGCTTCCTGGCCAATGAGTGGAACCCCGGCCAGCTTGCGGCCTGGGCCAAATTCGATGGCTATGTGCCGCGGCAGGAGCCGGTGGACGGGCTGGCCGGCGGGCGCGTGCCACGGATCGAGCGCGTGGAGTGGACCGTCATCAGCGATCCCGCTACCGCGGCGAATGCGATGATGACGGGCGAGCAGGACTACTGGGAATACCCGCTGCACGACCTGCTGCCATTGCTGAAGCGGTCGCGTGACGTGGTGGTGCAGCAGCGGCTGCTGGAAGGTACCTATGCGGTCTGTCGCTTCAATCATCTGCACCCGCCCTTCAACAATGTCGCCATCCGCCGCGCCGTGGCGATGGCGGTGGACCAGCGGGACTACATGCGTGCCGTGGCCGGCGAGGAGCCGGATGGCTGGAGCACCTGCGAGGGCGTCTTCACCTGCGGCACCGCTCTTGCCAATGAAGCAGGCAGCGAAATCCTCAAGACCCGCAACATCGACCGCGCCAGGGCAGCGCTGCGCGAGGCGGGCTACAACAATGAGAAGGTGGTGCTGCTCGCGCCCAGCGACTACCCACAGATCAATGCCGTCTCATTGGTGACGGCGGATCTGTTGCGGCGCCTCGGGATGAACCTGGAGCTTGTCTCCACCGACTGGGGCACGCTGGTGCAGCGCCGCGCAAGCCGTGAGCCGGTGGAAAAGGGCGGCTGGAGCATGATCCACACCACCGCCTCCGGCCAGAGCCTCGCCCTGCCGGTCTTCCACCTGTTCCTGCGCGCCAACGGGCCGCAGGCCTGGTTCGGCTGGCCGAGCGATGCCGAGATCGAGCGCCTGCGCGCCGCCTGGATCGATGCCGATGACGCCGCCGAGGCACGCAGGATCGGTGAAGCGCTGAACCGCCGGGCCATGGAGGTGATGCCCTACATCCCGCTCGGCTTCTACTGGCAGCCCTCGGCCTGGCGGAAAAACCTGACGGGGGTGTTCCGCTGCCCGGTGACGGCATTCTGGAACATCTCCAAGGGCTGAAGCGCGGTCCGGGAAGGCGCGTGCCGGCTCCGCCCGGGCAAGGGAGCTGGACGGACATCGTGACCGCCGGCTGCTGCCGTTCTGGAATGTCCGGCGGGATGAGGCCGGACTGGCACGGAACGTGCATGGCTGAACTGTCTGGAAGGGCTGTCCCGGGCCTTCCTGGCCTCTGCCGCGATGCTGGGTGCTGGCGTATTGCCCAGGATTAAGGCAGGGTGGTGTCAAACCGGGACGGGCACAGGACCGGCCCGGAAGGGCAGGGAGGTAAAGACAGGATGATTGACCGCAGGAGCTTGCTAAAGGCGACGGCTGGCACCGGCGCCCTGGCTGCGATGGGGGGGCTCTCCGCACCGGCCTTGGCACAGGGGGCGGCGGCACGCACGCTGCGCTTCATACCGCAGGCGAATCTGGCGAATTTTGACCCGATCTGGGGCACGCAGTATGTGGTGCGTAACGCCTCCGCGATGGTCTGGGACACGCTCTATGGCGTGGACGACAAGCTGGAGGTGCGGCGGCAGATGGTGGAGGGGGAGGAGACCTCCTCCGACGGCCTGACCTGGACCTTCCGCCTGCGCCCCGGTCTGCGCTTCCATGATGGTGAGCCGGTGCTGGCCAAGGATGTGGTCGCCAGCATTACCCGCTGGATGCCGCGCGACCCGATGGGGCAGATGCTGAAGGCCATCCAGCAGGAACTGGTGGCGGTGGACGACCGCACTTTCCGCTGGGTGCTGAAGAAGCCCTATCCGAAGCTGCGCTATGCGCTCGGCAAGACCAATACGCCGATCTGCTTCATCATGCCGGAACGGATCGCGAAGACCGATTCCTTCCAGCAGATCTCGGAGTATGTCGGCTCCGGCCCCATGCGCTTCATGCGCGACGAGTGGGTGCCGGGCGCACGGGCGGTGTTCCAGCGCTTCGACCAGTATCAGCCGCGGGAGGATGCCGGCACTTGGCTCGCCGGAGCCAAGCGGATGCTGGTGGAGCGGGTGGAATGGGTGGTCGTGCCTGATCCTGCTACCGCTTCCGCCGCCCTGCAGAACGGCGAGGTGGACTGGTGGGAGAATCCGCTCAGCGACCTGGTGCCGACGCTTCGCCGCAATCGCAATATAATGGTGGACATCGCCGATCCGCTCGGCAATGTCGGCAGCTTCCGCATGAACTATCTGACGCCGCCCTTCAGGGACGTGAAGGCGCGACGCGCGGTCCTGATGGCGATGAGCCAGGAGGACTACATGCGCGCCCTGGTCGGCGACGACGAGCGGCTCTGGAAGCCTCTGCCGGGCTTTTTCACCCCCGGCACGCAGCTCTATACCGAGGAGGGCGGCGAGATTCTGAAGGGGCCGCGCAACCTCGACGCGGCGAAGAAGCTGCTGGCGGAGAGCAGCTACGCGGGTGAGCCGGTGGTCTGCCTGGTGGCGCAGGACCAGATAATCACCAAGGCCCAGGGCGATGTCACGGCGGATCTGCTGAAGCGCCTTGGCTTCAACGTCGATTTCGTCGCGACGGACTGGGGCACGGTGGGCCAGCGCCGGGCGAGCAAGAGCCCCCTCAATCAGGGTGGCTGGTCCATGTTCCATACCTGGCATGCCGGTGCTGACTGCATCAACCCGGCTGCCTATAACGCCGTCCGCGCCAACGGCGACGGCGCCTGGTTCGGCTGGCCGAATGTCCCGGCGGTGGAGGAAGCCATTTCCGAATGGTTTGACGCGCCTGACCTGGAGGCCGAGAAGCGCATCATAGGCAAGGTGAACCGGCTGGCGCTGGAGAATGTGGTCTACGCCCCGACGGGCTTCTTCCTCGGCTATCAGGCCTGGCGGAAGAACGTCTCCGGCATCCAGAAGGGCCCGTTGCCCTTCTTCTGGGGAGTTTCGAAATCTTGATGCAGCAGGTATAACGAAAGATGCTCGCCTACGTCGTCCGACGCATCCTGGCGACGATCCCAGTCATGGCGATCGTCGCGCTCTTCGTGTTCAGTCTCCTTTATTTTGCGCCGGGTGATCCGGCTGCGGTGATCGCGGGCGACCAGGCGACACCCGCCGATGTGGAGCGGATCCGCCAGTCCCTTGGCCTCGACCAGCCTTTCTTCGTCCGGTTCGGGGACTGGTCCTGGCGCATCCTGCAAGGCAACCTGGGGACCTCGATCTTCACCAACCTGCCGGTCACGACCATGATCGCGCAGCGGATCGAGCCAACCCTGTCGCTCATGGTGCTGACCCTGATCCTCTCCGTCTCCGTCGCCGTGCCGATGGGCGTGGTGGCAGCCTGGAAGCAGGGCACGCTGATCGACCGGGCGGTGATGGCCTTCGCCGTGCTCGGCTTCTCGGTTCCGGTCTTCGTGGTGGGCTACCTGCTGGCCTACGTCTTCGCGCTGGAGCTCGATTGGCTGCCGGTGCAGGGCTATACGCCCTTCAGTGAAGGCTTCATTCCCTGGCTGGAGAACCTGGTTCTGCCGGCCATCGCGCTGGGCGGCGTCTACATCGCCCTGATCGCCCGCATCACCCGCGCCTCCATGCTCGAAGTATTGCAGCAGGACTACATCCGCACCGCGCGCGCCAAGGGTGCGGGGCAGGCCAGCATCCTGTTCCTGCACGCGCTGAAGAACGCCGCCGTGCCGATCGTCACCGTGGTCGGCATCGGTATCGCGCTGCTGATTGGTGGCGCGGTGGTGACGGAGAGCGTCTTTGCCATTCCCGGCCTCGGCCGGCTGACAGTGGATGCGATCCTCCGGCGTGACTATCCGGTGATCCAGGGCGTGGTGCTGCTGTTCAGCTTCGTCTACGTGCTGGTCAACCTGCTCATCGACCTGCTCTACACCCTGTTCGACCCGAGGATCCGGTACTGATGGCTTCCGCGACAGTTCTCGCCCCGCAGGCAGCGCCGGAAGGCGTCGCTGCCGCGGCCCCGCTGCCGGATATCCTGCCGCCGGTGAAGCCGAAGCGGGGCTTCATCGGCTATCTCCGGCGCAATCCCACCATCGCCATCGGCGGCGGGTTGCTGCTGCTGATGGTGCTGATCGCGATCCTCGCGCCCTATCTCTGGACCGTGGATCCTACGGCCCTGGCCCCGGCGCGGCGGACGCGGGAGCCCTCGGCGCAGTACTGGTTCGGCACCGATATGCTGGGCCGGGATGTCTATTCGCGCGTGATGTACGGCGCGCGGGTCTCGCTGATCGTCGGTTTCGCGGTGGCGCTGCTGTCCTCGGTGATCGGGCTGGCGATCGGCCTGGTTTCCGGCTTCATCCGCTGGGCGGACAGCATCATCATGCGGATCATGGACGGGCTGATGTCCATCCCGCCCATCCTGCTGGCGATCGCGCTGATGGCGCTGACCCGCGGCAGCGTGCAGAACGTCATCATCGCCATCACCATCGCGGAAGTCCCGCGCGTCTCCCGGCTGGTGCGCGGCGTGGTGCTGTCGCTGCGCGAGCAGCCCTATGTGGACGCAGCGGTGGCAGCGGGCACGCGGACGCCGGTGATCATGCTGCGCCACATCCTGCCCAATACCCTGGCGCCGATGACGGTGCAGGCCACCTATATCTGCGCCAGCGCCATGATCATCGAGGCGATTCTGTCCTTCATCGGCGCCGGCACGCCGCCCATCATTCCCTCCTGGGGGAACATCATGGCGGAGGGGCGGGCGCTCTGGCAGGTGAAGCCCTATATCGTCTTCTTCCCCGCCGTGTTCCTGTCCGTCACCGTGCTTGCGGTGAACCTTCTGGGCGATGGTCTGCGCGACGCGCTCGACCCCCGTATGGCGAAGAGGCTCTAGCGCAATGGCATTGCTCGAAGTCGAGAACCTGCAGACCCATTTCCGCACGCCGGATGGCGTGAACCGCGCCGTGGACGGCCTCTCCTTCCATGTGGAGGCCGGCGAGACGGTGGCGATAGTCGGCGAGTCCGGCTGCGGAAAATCGGTCACCTCCATGTCCATCCTGCGGCTGATCCCGGAGCCGCCGGGCAAGATCGCTGGCACCATCCGCTTCCAGGGCAAGGATCTGCTGAAACTTTCCGACCGCGAGATGCGCGCCATCCGCGGCAACGAGATCAGCATGATCTTCCAGGAACCGATGACCAGCCTGAACCCGGTGCTGACCGTGGGGCGGCAAATCGGCGAGACCCTTCGCC
>CALGVL010000183.1 GCA_937930165.1 uncultured Acetobacteraceae bacterium | reverse complement strand
GGTGGCGGAGCGGCTGGGCGCGGCGCGGCGGGGGCTGGAGCCGGTCCTGCAGGCCCTCTCCCGCGCCGGGCTGCTGGAGAGCCTGCGCGGCCCGCGCGGCGGCTACCGCCTGGCCCGCCGGCCGCGCGACATCAGCCTGCTCGACATCGTCAATGCGGTGGCGGAGGGGCAGGAGCCGGGCGGAGAGGCGCCCTCGGGCGCCCTCCAGGCGGCGGTGGTGGCGCCGCTCTGGCAGGAGCTGGATGCGGGGTTGCGGGAGAGGCTGGCGGAGCTGACCCTGGAGAGCCTGCTGCGCCGGGCCCAGGCGGCCGGGCTGCGGCGCCCTGCGTCGGAGCCATTGAACTTCGCCATCTAGAGGAATTCCGGCGGAACCGCACGCCACCCAGCGCTTTGCTGCGGCATGGCCGAGCAGGACGGAACGGATCAGGACAGGCTGCTCGTCCAGCAGACGGTGCTGGCCCGCTTCGGCGAGCTGGCGCTGCGTTCCGACGATCTGCAGGAGATTCTGCAGGATGCCTGCCGGCTGGTCGCCGAGGGCCTCGGCACCGGGCTGGCCAAGGTCATGGAATTGCAGCGCGACGACCGGACCCTGCTGGTGCGGGCCGGCTTCGGCTGGCGTCCGGGCGTTGTCGGCACCGCGATGGTCGGGCCCGAGGAGAGTTCCGGCGCCACCTATGCGCTGCAGACCGGGGAGCCGGTGATCTCCCCCGACACCGAGCAGGAGACCCGCTTCGCCATCCCGGGCTTCCTGCGCGAGCATGGCGTGCGGTCGCTGGCGAATGTCGTGATCCTCGGCACCGCCCTGGGCCCGCCCTATGGCGTGCTGGAGGTGGACCGCCGTAGCCCGGGCCCATTCTCGGCCAAGGACATCGCCTTCCTCCGCACCTATGCGAACATGATCAGCGCCGCGGTCGGGCGGTTCCGCGCCTCGGAGGAGGTGCGGCGGCGGGCGGAGGACAATGAGCGCCTGCTGCGGGAATTGCAGCACCGGGTCAAGAACAACCTGCAGGTCATCGTCGGGCTGGTGCAGGTGCCGCTCCGGCGCAGCGGGCATGCGGAGACGCGACGGGCGCTGCGCGCCATCGGCCAGCGCGTGGATGCGCTGCGCCTGCTGCACGAGAAGCTCTATACGGGCGGGGAGGTGGACCGGGTGGATCTCGGCGCCTACCTGACCGAGCTGGCCGGCACCCTGCTGCGCTTCCATGAGGAGGACGCCACGCGGATCCGGCTGGTGCTGGAGGTGAAGAAGCTGATCGTCTCGCCCGACCTGGCGGCGCCGCTCGGCCTGATCGTGAACGAGTTCGTCACCAACAGCCTGAAGCATGCCTTCCAGGGCGCGCAGGGCACCATCGGCCTGACGCTGGAACCGAGGAAGGGCGGCACCACCCGGCTGGTCCTGTGGGACGACGGCAAGGGGCTGCCGGAGAAGCCCGATGGCGGCACGGGGATGCGCATGATCGAGGCGCTGGCGCGGCAGGTCTCGGCCAGGGTCGCATGGAGCAACTGCGGCGGCGTGCGCCTGATTCTGACGATGCGGCCGCATGGCCGGGCCGGGGCGCCGCCGGAGGGGTGGCGGATCGGCCCTGGCGCATCCCGCGGGGGCTGATAGGCTCCTCTCCCGGCCAGAGGGAGAAGGGCATGCGCTTCGGCATCTTCGACCAGAACGACCGCGGCCCGCTGCCCCTGCCGGAGCATCTCGAATGCCGGCTGCAACTCTGCGAATTCTACGATCGCGCCGGCTTCGACAGCTATCATGTGAGTGAGCACCACGCGACGCCGCTCTCCCTGACCCCGGCGACCGGCGTCTTCCTCTCGGCCTTGGCGCAGCGGACGCGGCGGCTGCGCTTCGGGCCGCTGGTCTACATCCTGCCGCTGCGCCATCCGCTGCAGGTGGCGGAGGAGGTCGCCATGCTCGACCAGATGAGCGGCGGCCGCTTCGAGCTTGGCGTCGGGCGCGGCATCTCGCCGCATGAACTGTGCTACCACGGCATCGACCCGGCGGAGGCCCCGGCCATGTACCGGGAGGCGCTGGACCTGCTGTTGCTGGCGCTGACGGGGGTGAACTACCTGGTCAGCCGCTTTGCCTTCGGCGACCTGACCCATTCGGAATCGCTGCGCAGCGCCCGGCTCTTCGCCACGGAGGTGATGCCGGCGCTGCGCGAGCGGAGTCGTGAGACCGCCTGGACATGAAAGGGAGAAACGCCATGAGTTTCCCGCTGCCTGAATCGAATCCGGAGGCACTTGGCCTCGATCCGCGGCCGCTGGAGCGGCTCTGCGCGCTGATCGAGCGGCACATCGCGGAGGGGCACCATCCCGGTGCGCAACTCGCTCTGGCACGGCATGGCAAGCTGGCGCTGTTCCGCAGCTTCGGCCTGGCGCAGGTGGAACCTGCGGTGCAGACCAATGCGCGCAGCCTGTTCCTGCTCTATTCCAACACCAAGGTCATCACCACCGCTGCGATCTGGATGCTGGTGGAGGAGGGCAGGCTCCGCTTCAGCGACACCGTTGCCCGGCACGTCCCGGGCTTCGAGGCCCATGGCAAGGGCGGCATCACCGTCCTGGAATTGCTGACGCATCAGGGCGGCTTCCCCTCCGCGGTGGTGCCGGAGGCGGCCTGGGAGGATCACGACCTGCTGCGCCGCATCGTCTGCGACTTCACCCTGGAATGGACGCCCGGATCCAAGGTGCGGTACCACCCGGCCTCTGCGCACTGGACCGCTGCGGTGCTGATCGAGGCAATCACCGGTCAGGATTTCCGCGACTTCATCCGGCAACGCGTGATCGAGCCGCTCGGCCTGGCGGACGAGCTTTTCGTCGGCCTGCCCGAGAGCCAGCACGACCGAGCCGCCGTCATCTACGACCCGCCGCAGGACGGGAAATTCACCCCGCGCCTGCCGGAGGCCACGCCGGCGGGCCGCAAGGCCGGCATTCCGGGCGGCGGCGGCTATGGCTCGGCCCGCGCCATGGCGGCCTTCTACCAGATGCTGGCGCAGGGCGGCGTGCTGAACGGGGTGCGGGTGCTCTCGCCGCGCATGATCGAATTCGTCACCCGCAATTTCACCGGCGACCGGGTGGACGAATACACGGGCATCCCCATGCATCGCGGCATCGGCCCGCATTCGCGCGGGGAGACGCCGGTGGCGCGTGGCCTCGGCACCATCGCCCATCCGCGCACCTTCGGGCATGGCGGGGTCGGGTCGTCCTATTGCTGGGCGGATCCGACCTCGGGCCTGTCCTTCGCCTTCCTGTCCAACTGCCGGCAGACGGAGGAATTCCACGGTCCACGCATGGACATCCTGAGCAGCCTGGCGCACGCCTCGATCATCGAGGCGTAGCGCCTATTCCCCCCTGAGCGCCGCCCCAGCCGCCAGCGGCGCCAGGGGCAGGGCGGCCGCGACCAGGGCCGCCAGCAGCAGCAGATAGGGCCGCGGCGAGAGAGCCGCCGCCGCGGCCTCGATCCCCGCCGCGCCGAAGATCACGGCAGGAATCGCCAGCGGCAGCACCAGCAGCGGCAGCAGCACCCCGCCCCGCCTTGCGCCGAGCGTCAGCGCCGCCCCCGCCGTGCCGAGCAGGGAGAGGAACGCCGCTGCCAGCCCCAGCGCCATGATCGCCGCCGGCCATGCCTCGACCGGCAGGTTCAGCATGCCCGCGGCGATCGGCGTCGCCGCCAGCAGGGGCAGCCCCGTGGTTAGCCAGTGCGCCGCCGCCTTGGCGGCCGCCACCGCCACCGGGCCGAGGCCGGAGAGCAGAAGCTGGTCCAGCGACCCGTCCTCCGCATCCGCGCCGAACATCCGGTCCAGCGGCAGCAGCGCCGCCAGCAGCGCCGAGGCCAGCAATGCGCCGGGGGCAAGGCGCGCCAGCGCCTCCGGCGCCGGGCCGATGCCGAAGGGGAACAGCGCCGCCACCAGCACGAAGAACATCACGGCCGCCAGCGTGTCCGCCGGATGGCGCAGCGCCAGGCGCAATTCGCGCGCCAGCAGGGCGAGCCAGGCCCTCACAGCCGCAGTTCCCGCGCATCCAGCAGCGGCAGCGGCAGATGCGTTGCGGCGATCACCATCCCGCCTGCCGCCCGGTGCCGGGCCAGCAGCGCCCCGAGCCGCGCTACCGAGGCCGTATCCAGCCCGACCGTCGGCTCATCCAGCAGCCAGAGCGGCGCATCGGCCCCCAGGGCAAGGCGCGCCAGGGCCAGCCGCCGCTTCTGCCCGGCCGAGAGCACGCGCGCCGGCAGGTCGGCCAGGGGCAGCAGGTCCAGCGCCGCCAGCGCCGCCTCCGCATCGCCGCCCCAGAGCCGGGCGAAGAAGGCCAGGTTCTCCCGCGCCGTCAGGGCCGGCTTCAACGCATCCTGATGCGAGAGATAGCGCAGCCGCCGCGCATGGGCGGCGCGGTCCGCCAGCGCATCCTGCCCCTGCCAGAGCAGCACCCCCTCCGCCGGCGGGATCAGCCCGGCCAGCAGCCGCAGCAGGCTGGACTTGCCGGCGCCATTCGCCCCGGTCAGCAGCAGCGCCGTTCCCGCTTCCAGGGCGAAGGACAGGCCGGCGAAGACCACCCTTTCACCGCGCAGACAGGCGAGTTCCCGTGCCTCCAGCATCCTCACACTTGTCCAGGCCCGTTCGCGGGCCGGTCCGAATGGGGTGCCGCCCCGTGGACCGTCAACCCCTGCCATGCTTAAACCCCGCCGGTGACGCGCCGGACCGGCGCGACAAGCAGAAGGGTTCCGGATCATGCGGATGATCGGGCAGGACAGCCTGAAGACCCGCCGCACCCTCACGGTGGACGGCAAGACCTATCACTACTTCAGCCTGCCCGAGGCGGCCAAGGCCATCGGCGACATCTCCCGCCTGCCCTTCAGTCTGAAGGTGCTGCTGGAGAATGTCCTGCGCTACGAGGACGGGCGCAGCTACAAGGTGGACGACGCCAAGGCGATCGCCGCCTGGCTGCCTTCGGGCCATTCCGAGAAGGAGGTCCCCTTCCGCCCCGCCCGCATCCTGATGCAGGACTTCACGGGTGTCCCCGCCGTGGTGGACCTGGCGGCGATGCGCGACGGCATCATCAAGCTGGGCGGCGACCCGCGCCGGGTGAACCCGCTGGTGCCGGTGGACCTGGTGATCGACCACTCCGTCATGGTCGATGTCTTCGGCACCAGGGACGCGCTGCAGAAGAACGTGGACATCGAGTTCGAGCGCAATGGCGAGCGCTACGAATTCCTCCGCTGGGGCCAGAGCGCCTTCAACAATTTCCGCGTCGTGCCGCCCGGCACCGGCATCTGCCACCAGGTGAACCTGGAATACCTGGCGCAGGTGGCCTGGACCATGCAGGACGCCGGCGACACCTATGTCTATCCGGATAGCTGCTACGGCACGGACAGCCACACCACCATGGTGAACGGCCTGGGCGTGCTCGGCTGGGGCGTCGGCGGTATCGAGGCGGAGGCGGCCATGCTC
>CALGVL010000182.1 GCA_937930165.1 uncultured Acetobacteraceae bacterium | reverse complement strand
CGGCGCGTGGCGCCAAGCCGGCGCAGCTTGCCATCGCCTGGGTGCTGGCGCGCGGCGAGGATGTGGTGCCGCTGGTCGGCGCCCGGCGCCGCGACCAGTTGGCGGATGCGCTCGGGGCATTGGATCTCTCGCTCTCCCCGGCGGACCTCGCGGAGATCGAGGCCGCGGTGCCGGCCGATGCCGTCGCCGGGGAGCGCTACGACCCGCACCAGATGGCCATGCTCGACAGCGAGCGTTCGCCGGAGCCGCGTGGCACCGGCCCGGGCACCGAGGCTTCCGGGCCGCCATGATCACCATCCCCTGACGTATTGCCCATGCGCATCATCGCCGGCCGCCATCGTGGCCGCCGCCTCCTTGCCCCGGCCGGCCAGGCCACGCGGCCCACCGCCGACCGCGTCCGCCAGGCGCTGTTCGACATGCTCTGGCACGCCCCCTGGGCCGGGCGGCAGGTGGTGGAGGAGGCCCGCGTGCTGGACGCCTTCGCCGGCACTGGCGCGCTGGGGCTGGAGGCGCTCTCCCGCGGCGCGGCCCATGCCACCTTCCTGGAGACGGACCGCTCCGCGCTGGCCACTCTCCGCGCCAATATCGCCGCCTGCCGGGAGGAGGCGCGCTGCACCGTCCTGCCCGCCGACGCCACCCGTCCGCCGCGCGCCGGGGCGGCGTGCAGCCTGGTCTTCCTCGACCCGCCCTATGGGCAGGGGCTGGTCGAGGCGGCGCTGAAGGCGCTGCGCGGCGCTGGCTGGATCGCGCCGGATGCCCTGGTCTGCGCCGAATACGGCGATGCGCCGCCCGAGCCGCCGCCCGGTTTCGCCCTGCTGGCCCGGCGCGCGCACGGGCCGGCGGAACTGCTCTTCCTGCGGCCGGAGACGCCGTGACCAGGACCCTGCGCCGGCTGGAACGCGTTCTGGTCCTGCTGCCCTCCACCGGCATCGGCGGAGCGGAGGCGCATAGCGCCGTGCTGGCCCGTGCTCTGGCGGAGCGGGGAGTGGAGGTGCGCCTGGCCATCGCGGCGCCACAGCGCGGGCGCCTCGCTGAGCTGCTCGGGCCACGCCTCGCCGAGGGGCTGGAAGCCGCGCCCATCGCCTGGGATCCGGAGGGGGCAGCGGAGGACAATATCCACCGGCAGGCCGCCGCCGCCAGGCTGGTCGCCGCCACGCGGCCCGACGCCGCCATCCTGCCGCTGCCCTGGCCGACCCATGGCCTCGGCCTGCACCACGCGCTGGCGGAGGCCAGCATCGCCACCCTCGCCATCGCGCATCTGGCGCCGCCGGAGCCGGAACCCGGCATGGCCGAGGCCGCGCGAGGGTTGGACCCCACCCGGACCTGCTGGGTGGCGGTTTCCGATCCGGTGGCGGCGCGGCTCGCCGCCTGCCTGCGTCTGCGGCGGGAGAGCATCCTCACGGTGCCGAACGGCATCGCCCTGCCGGGCTTCGACCCGGCGCGGCAGCTTCGGGCGAGGGGGGCCAAGCGGGCGCTGCTCGGCCTGCCGCCCACGGCGCCCCTGCTGGTCTTCGCAGGGCGGCTGGAGCCGAAGAAGGGCGCCGACCTGCTGCCCGGCATCGCCGGGCGGCTGCATCACCGCACCGGCGCCACGCTGGCCGCGCTCGGCGAGGGGCCGTTGCTGGGCAGGCTGGCGGCGCAGGCGGGGGCCGCGCCGGGCGGGCCGCTGCGCCTGATGGGACAGGTCGGGGACGTGCCCGACTGGCTGCTGGCCGCCGATGCGCTGCTGCTGCCCTCGCGGCTGGAGGGCTGCCCGCTGGTCTTCCTGGAGGCCGCGGCCTGCCGCTGCCCGGTGGTAGCGACGAAGGCGGCGCTGGAAGCCTTCGGCGAGGACGCCTATGCCATGGCCGCCATGGCGCCCGATGCCAATGCCGCCAGCCTGGCGGAGCGCGCCGCGATGTGCCTCGACGAGCCCCTGGCGACGCGCTGGAGGGTGGAGGCGGCATATCTGCACGCAACCAGGCATGACCAGGCGGCGATGCTGCGGCATTATCTCGGCCTGCTCCGCACCATCGCCGGTTGAGGCCGGGAAAGGCCGACGGAATCATGCTGCCCAGTCCGGCGCCGCAGGGCGCGCCCGCGGAAATCGCCCTCGCCGTCGTCATCCCCGCCCATCGCCAGCCCGGCCTGCTGGCGGAGGCGGTCGCCTCCGTCCTCGCCCAGCAGGACGCGCCGCCCACGGCCGCGATCGTCGTGGATGACGGCTGCCCCTTCCCGGAGACCTCCGCCACCGCGCTGCGCCTCGCCGCGGCGCATCCCGGCCGGGTCTTCGTGCTGCGGCGGCGGAATGGCGGGCTCTCAGCGGCGCGCAACACGGGGATCGAATTCGCCCTGGCCGCCTTCCCCGCCTGCCGCGGCATCTTCTTCCTGGATGCCGACAACCGGCTGCGCCCGCCCTTCCTGGCCCGCGCCTTTGCCGCGCTGGAGGCGGCACCGCCGGAAGTGGGCTGGCTCTATCCCGATATTGACGAGATCGGCCACCGGCGCGGCTTTTCCGCCGCCGGCGACTACATGCTGCTGGCGCACCTCACCGACAATTACTGCGAGGCCGGCAGCCTGGTGCGGCGGGAGGTGTTCGAGGCGGGCCTGCGTTTCGACGAGACCATGCGCGCCGGCTTCGAGGACTGGGAATTCTGGCTGCGCGCCGCCGCTGCCGGCTTCCGCGGCCAACACCTGCCCTGCGCCGGCTTCCTCTACCGCCGCCGGCCGGAAAGCATGCTGGCGGAGGCCGAGCGGCAGCGCCCCGCCCTGCTGGCCGCGCTTTACGCCCGGAATGCGGCGCTGCTCCGCCCGCAGCGCCTGCTGGCGCTGGAGGCCCGGGAGGCACCGCGCTACGCCCTCCACACCCCCGACCGGCCGGAGGTCCGGCTGCTGCTCGACCCGGCGCGGGAGGCGGTGGAAACTCTCCCCGCCGCTGCCCTGCGGGAACGCCTGCTCGCCGCCGCCGAGGCGCCGGGGGCGCAGGCCATGCCGCCGATCCTGGTCTTCGCCACGGCGCCGGCCCTGGCGCTGCTGCACGACCATGGCCTGATCCGCGGCTTGTTCTGGCTGGCCGAAACCCGGCTGCGGGATACGGAGATCGTCGCCCTGGACATCGCCGGCAGCGAGGATGCCGCGATCTCCCTGGCCGATGCCCGTCCGGGCGGGATCGTTGAGGCGCCGGTGATCTTCCTGCGCAGCGCCAGCCTGCTGGAAGCCTCCGCCGAGGAGGCGAAGCTCCGTCGGCTGGAAAGCATGGCCGAGGCCGCAGCGGGGCAGGGTGTCCGCCGCCTGCGCCTGGCCCTGCCGCGGCAGAATGGCACCGAACTCGCCTCGCCCCTGCCGTTCCGGCAATTGCTGCTTGAGGCCGCCTCGTTGCGCGAGGCGCGGCGGCGGCGCAGTGCCCTCGCCCGCGGCTGGCGGCTGGACTATCGCGGCCGGCGCGACGAGGCGGCGCGGCGCGCCTATGCCCTGTCCGGCCTCGGCACCGTATTGCCCTGCCTGCCGGAGAGGGGGCGGCGGAATTTCGGCTTCCTCCTGCCGGTCTTCGACCTCGGCGGCGTCGAGCGAGTGGCGCTGAACCAGGCCATGGTGCTGCGCGCGCATGGCTGGCGGACGCATCTCTTCGTGCTCGGCGGCTCGCGCATCGGCCTGCCGGAGAAGGCGCGTGCCGCCTTCGAGAGCATCAACCCGGTGCCGGGCGAGGAGGCGCAATACCTGGACTGGGAGAACCCCTATTTCGGCACCGGTACCGCCCTGTTCGGCCAGCATCCCGCCGCGGCAGACGCGCTCGGCCTGCTGGCCGGCATGGATGTGGTGCTGAACGCGCACAGCCTGGGCGGGCATGCGCTGATGGGGCGGCTGCGCCGGCTCGGCATCCGCACCTTCTGCGGCCTGCACCTGGTCGAGCGCAGCGTCTCGGGCGCCCCGGCCGGCGCCGCGCACAACGCCCTGGCCTATGAGCATGCCTATGACGGCATCACCGTGATCTCGGAGCAGCTGCGCCGCTGGTGCATCGCCCAGGGGATGCCGGCGGGGGAACTGCACCTGCTGCGCAACGCGCCGGCCTATTCCGCCGATCCCGAGCGCATCGCCGCGGCCATGGCGGCGCGCGAGGCGCGGCAGGGCGGGCGGCTGCGCGCCCTGTTCCTCGGCCGGCTGGATGCGCAGAAGGGGCTGGACCGGCTGGCTGCCGTGATCGCCCGCACCCGGGACCGGGTGGAGTGGCGCGTGGCGGGTCGGCCGGTGCTGGACACGCCACCACCCGACCTGGGCGTGCCGGTGGAGCCGCCGGCGCTGGAGGCGCGGGAGCTGGACGCGCTCTATGCCTGGGCGGACGTCGTGCTGCTGCCCTCCCGCTTCGAGGGCGTGCCGCTGACCGTGCTGGAGGCGCAGCGCATGGGCTGTGCCGTCATCGCCACGGATGTCGGCGCCGTCTCCGAGATCATCGAGGACGGGGCCGACGGCTTCCTGGTGCCGCGGGACTTGCCGGAGCCGCAGCTCCATGCCGCCATGGCGGAGATCCTGCTGCGCCTGGATGCCGAGCGGGTGCTGCTGCACGCCATCGGGCGGCGCGCCGCCGAGCGGCTCTCCGGCACGGACTGGGAGGCGACGATGCGCGATTTCCTCCACCATCTCGACCTGATCCTTCCCGAGCCCCTGCAATGACCCTGCTGATCGAGCCCGCGGTGCTGCGCGAATTCTCCGCCGGGCAGCCGCTGCTGCTGGTGCTGGAGGGGGTGGAGGATACGGCGGCGCTGGCGCTGCCCGGCCTCTCGCTCTGGCTGG
>CALGVL010000181.1 GCA_937930165.1 uncultured Acetobacteraceae bacterium | reverse complement strand
CGCGCTCCATGGCGGCAGGCGGGATGCCGGCGGATGGCGCCTGCGCCTCAGCCGGCACTGCCGGTCCGGGCGTGCTGCCGGGCGCGGGCGGTCCGTAATCGGTCCGCAGCGGATCCTCGGTGAAGGTCTTGCGGATGGTGCCGTCGCTGTCGATGGCCCGCTCGATCTCGTCCCGGAAATTGAAATTGCGGATCTCGTTGATCTGCTGACGGACCTCCTGGAGGTTCGCCTCCTTCACCAACTCATCCGCATGCTGCTGGAACTCGCCGGCCATGCGGCGCAGCTTCTGGATGCCGCGCGCCAGCCCACGCACGGCTTGTGGCAGATCCTTGGGCCCGATGACGACGAGCGCCACTACGCCGATCAAGGCCAGTTCAGACCAAGCGAGGTCGAACATTCCGTCTCCGACCGCGGCGCCGCCCCCCCAATGGGATCTCTTGGCCGCTAGGTCGCCTCCGTTAGCAGGAACACCACAGGGTGTCGACGCTTGCACGGGCGCTCCGGCCCGGGCGAAGCGCGCCACCCCCCACGGACACCAATTTAGGGAGTCGGGGCCGGAAATACGAAGGCGCGTTCGGGATCCATCACGACCGTAACCCGCTGTCCGCGTTCCAGCCGGGTGCCGGGGGGCAGCCGGGCATGCAGGTGCAGCACCCCGCCTGCCCCGTCCCGCGCCGCCAGATGCACCAGGGTGGTGGGGCCGAGCAGCCGGCAGGCCTCGACCTCGGCCGGGCTACCGCCTTCCGGCAGGATGCGCAGGCCCTCCGGCCGCAGCAGGACCTCCGCCGGCCCGTCCGGCAGGGTGGCAGGCAGGCTGCCGATCGCGGTTTCCGCCCGGCCGCCGCGCAGCCGGGCCGGGATGCGGTTCACCTCGCCAAGGAAGGTCGCCACGAAGGGGTCCCGCGGCCGGAGGTAGAGCTCCTGCGGGGTGCCGCACTGGATCACCTGCCCCTCCCGCATCAGGGCGATGCGGTCGGCCATGAACATGGCCTCCTCGGCGTCATGGGTGACGATCAGGGCGGGGATGCCGGCGGTTTGCAGAACATGCAGCGTATCGTCCCGCACCTGTTCCCGCAGCCGGGCATCGAGGCTGGCGAAGGCCTCGTCCAGCAGCAGCACCTGCGGCCGGGGCGCGAGCGCCCGGGCCAGTGCCACCCGCTGCTGCTGCCCCCCGGAGAGCATGTGGGGATAGGCATTGGCATAGGTTTCCAGCCCGACCCGGGCGAGCGCATCCGCCACCTGCCAGGCCTTCTCGCCCCGCGACATGCCCCGCAACCCGAAGGCGACATTCTCGGCCACCGTCAGATGCGGGAACAGGGCGTAGTCCTGGAAGACGAATCCGACATGGCGCTGCTCCGGCGGCACTTCCTGGCCCGGCTCCGCCACCACCGCCCCGCCCAGCTCGATCCGCCCGGCCTGCAGGGGCTCCAGCCCCGCGACCAGGCGCAGCAGCGTGGTCTTGCCATCGCCGGAGGGGCCGAGGATGCACAGGATCTCCCCCCTGCCGACCGCCAGATCGACGCCGCGCAGCACCTCCCGACCGCCATAGGCGTGGCGGATGCCGGATAGCCGGAGGGTCATGGGGGCTGGGGGGTGCCTTCCGGCTCGGCCCTGGGTTGCGGCAGGGGCGAGGTCGGCTCGTTCACCAGTTCCTCCCGCCGCGGCAGGTCGGAGAGGGATTTCAGGCCGAACTGCTCGAGGAAGCGGGGGGCTGTCCCCCAGAGACTCGGCCGCCCCGGCACCTCCTTCCGCCCGCGCGGGGCGATCAGGCCCATCTCCAGCAGCGATTCGAGGGTGGTCTGGGACAGGCTGGCACCGCGGATCTCCTCGATCTCGGCGCGGGTGACGGGCTGGTGGTAGGCGATGATGGCCAGCGTCTCCATCGCCGCGCGCGGCAGGCGGCGCGGCACCTCCACCACCCGGGTCAGGGCCGGGGCGAGTTCCGGCGCGGTGCGGAAGGCGAAGCCACCGGCGACCTCGGTGAGTTCCACCGGGCGGCCGACGCAGCGGGCGGCCAGGGCGGTCAGCACGGCGCGGGCATCGCAGCCTTCCGGCAGGGCCTGCTGCAGCCGAGCGGGGGTGACGGGGCGGTCGCTGGCAAAGATCAGCGCCTCGGCGATGCGCAGCGCGTGCTCGAACAGCTCGGGGTCGGGCGGGGATGCCTCGGCCTCGTCGGTCCTGGCTTCTGGACCGGCTTCGGGCGCGGCCGTGGCAGCCTCGGCCACTGGCTCGCCCCCGGACGCGGCCTCGACAGCCGCGGCTGCCGTCTCGAATTCGGAGGCGGCTTCACCGGTCGCGGGCGCCGGTGCGGCCTCCGGCGGGCCGGGCGGCTGTTCCGGGCCGGGGGCTTCCGGCAGGTCGTCAGGCAGCTCGGGCATTGGGTTCCTCCGCTTCGGCCTCCTGGCGGCGACGGATCAGGATGGGGCCGAAGGCGCGGTCCTGGCGCAACTCGATCCCCCCGCCGCGGGCGGTCTCAAGCGCCGCGACCAGGGTGCTGGCCATGGCGGCGCGGCGTTCCACCGGATCGACCAGGCCATCCGGCAGGAAGCGCTGCAGCACCGACCAGTCCGGCAGGGCACCGACCAGCCGGCCGAGCCGCGCCAGCGCGTCCTGCACGGTCCAGAGCTTGCGCGGCTTCGGTGTGTAGGGCCGCTTGGCCAGGGCGCGGCGGCGGGCGGCGGCATAGGCCTGGAGCAGCGCCGGCAGATCGGCGGAGATGCCGGACCGGTCCTCCACCTTCAGGGATTCCGGGGCGCCGCGGCCGAACACGTCCCGGCCAAGCTGCAGCCGGCCGGAGAGCCAGGCGGCGGCGGCGCGCATCCGTTCCAGCTCGACCAGCCGGTCGGTCAGCGCCCCGGCCAGGGCCTCGGCATCCTCGTCCGGGGAGGCTTCCTCGGGCACCAGCAGGCGGGATTTCAGCCATGCGAGCCAGGCGGCCATGACCAGCCAGTCGGCCGCGAGTTCCAGCCGCACCTGCCGCGCCTGCTCCAACACCGCGAGATACTGGTCCACCAGGGCGATGATCGAGATCTTCTGCAGATCGACCTTCTGTGCCCGCGCCAATTCCAGCAGCAGGTCCAGCGGCCCCTCGAAGCCGTCGAGCCGCAGATGCAGCACCGGCTGGGTCATGTCCCACTCCCGTTGCCCGAGAGCAGCAGCACCAGGTCGAAGGCCCGTGCCACCACATGCCCCAGTACCCAGCCGACCGGGTCAATGCCCTCCGCCAGCCGCGGCAGCAGGAAGATCAGGAGCAGCACCAGCAGGATCCCCACCCGCTCCAGCCGCATGAAGGGCAGGGCCAGTGGCGCCGGCAGCAGCCCCGCGACGATGCGGCCGCCATCGAGCGGCGGGATGGGAAGCAGGTTGAAGAGCCCGAGCACCAGATTCGCCAGGATGGACAAGGCCAGGAAGCGATACCCCCAGGCCAGCGAGTCGTTGGAGAGCCAAGCGCCCCAGGCCTCCAGCGGATGCACCGCCAGGCCGGAGAGCCAGGCCAGGGCGAAATTCATCGCCGGCCCCGCCGCCGCCACCAGCACCATCCCCCAGCGCGGACTGCGCAGGGCCCAGATATTCACCGGCACCGGCTTGGCCCAGCCGAACAGGAACTCCACCCGGCCCACGGTCAGCAATTGGCCGATCAGCAGAATAGCCGGGACCAGGATGGTGCCCACCTGGTCCACATGCCGCAGCGGGTTTAGACTGAGCCGCCCTGCCCGCTTGGCCGTGTCGTCGCCCAGTCCCAGCGCGGCATAGCCATGCGCCGCCTCATGCAGGGTGATCGCCAGGACCGCGGCCAGGATGGCCACGGCGAGTTCGGGAAGCCAGGTCACGGCACGCCGATCACGCCGCGGCCGCCAGATGCGCGTCCCGCGCCGTCCGCAGCGCCAAGGGATCGAGCGGCCGCAGCAGCGCTTCCATTCGTCCCCGCGCCTCGGCCAGCCGGGCCTCCGCCGCCTCGGACAGGAGCGGGCAATCCTTCAGCAGCGCCGCCATCTCGGCCGGCTCGCCATTGCAGTGCAGCACGAGGTCGCAGCCGGCAGCGATGGCCTGTTGCGCCAGTGCCCCCGGCTCGCCGCGCAGCGCCTTCATGCAGAGATCGTCGCTGACCAGCACGCCCTGGAAGCCGATGGCGCCGCGGATCACCCGCTGGATCACGGACTCGGAGAGGGTGGCCGGCCGTTCCGGGTCAAGCGCCTCGTAGAGGATATGCGCCGTCATAGCCCAGGCACCGCTCCTCGCCAGGGCGGCGAAGGGACCGCAATCCTCAGCAAGCTCGTCGCGTGAGGCAGTGACGCGGGGCAATTCGAGATGGCTGTCCGCTGTTGCCCGGCCATGGCCGGGAATGTGCTTGATGACCGGGATGCAGCCGGCTTCCTGCAAGCCCAATACCCAGGCTCGGCCGAGCCGGGCCACCTCCGCCGGACCGGCGGCGAAGGCACGGTCGCCGATGATCTGGTGCTGCCCAGCCAGGCGCAGGTCCAGCACCGGGGCGCAGACCACGTCGAATCCGGCATCGCGGCACATCAGGCCAAGCAGGGCGGCATTGGCCCGCGCCGCTTCCTCCGGCAGGTTCTCGAAGGCGGCGGGGGCAGGGAATTCCGGCCAGTGCGGCGCGCGCAGCCGGGCGACCCGGCCGCCCTCCTGGTCCACCAGGATCGGCGCTCCCTCCCCCAGCTCCGTCCGGATATCGGCGGTGAGGCGGCGCAATTGGTCGGGGTCCGCCACGTTGCGCGCGAAGAGGATGGCACCGAGCGGCGGCGATTCCC
>CALGVL010000180.1 GCA_937930165.1 uncultured Acetobacteraceae bacterium | reverse complement strand
CCGGCGTAATTATAGATGGTGACGGGCAGGCTCGACATTGGCTGCGTCGGGTCCACCGACCAGTTCAGGTTGCCGAGAGAGGTGAAGAGCAGCGGCGCCGTTTCCCCGGCCACCCGCGCCACCGCCAGCAGCAGGCCGGTCAGGATGCCGGAGCGCGCCGCGCGCCAGCAGACCAAGGTGATCATCTTCCATTTCGGGGCACCCAACGCAATGACCGCTTCGCGCAGCGTGTCCGGCAACAAGCGCAGCGAGTCCTCGGTAGTGCGGATCACGATGGGAATCACGATGATGGCCAGGGCGACGCCACCGGCCAGGCCGGAGAAGCCGCCGAAGGGCACCACCAGGAGCGCATAGACAAACAGCCCGATCAGGATCGAAGGCGCCGAGAGCAACACGTCCGACACGAAACGCACTGCGTCGCCCAGGCGTGACCCCCTGGCATATTCCGCCAGATAGGTGCCGACCAGCAGCCCGATCGGCGTGCCGATCAGGGTGCCGATCCCCGTCTGGATCAGACTGCCGACAATCGGGTTCAGCAGCCCGCCGCCCGATCCCGGCGGCTTCGTTACCTGGATGAAGACCGATGCGCCGAGCGCAGGCAGCCCACGCCAGAGCAGGGTGAGCAGGATCGAGGCCAGGAAGAACAGCCCGATCAGGGTCGCGGCCAGGCAGAGCGCCCGGATGATGGCATCCTTGTGCCGCCGGCGGCAGCCGAGCGCGGCGGCCATTCGCGGGTCCTTCCGCGGCGTCGCGACGGAGAGGGTAGAATCCATCGGTTCAGCCCTTCAGCCGCGGCCGCAGCAGCCAGCGGGAGATAGCCAGCACGAGGAAGGACAGGGCAAACAGCAGGAAGCCAAGCGCCAGCAGCGCCGAAAGCTTCAGGCTGCCCATCCCGCTTTCCGGGAATTCCAGGGCGATCAACGAGGCGATGGTGTTGCCGGCTCCGAACAGCGAGGGCGAGATGCGGTTGGCATTGCCGATGACGAAGGTGACCGCCATGGTCTCGCCCAGCGCGCGGCCAAGCCCCAGCATGATGCCGCCCACCACCGCGCTGCGCGTGTAGGGCAGCACCACATGCCGCACCACTTCCCAGGTGGTGGCGCCCAGGCCATAGGCGCTTTCCTTGTAAACCGGCGGCACGGCGTCAAAGGCATCGCGCATCACCGCCGCGATGAAGGGCAGCACCATGATGGCCAGGATCAGCGCCGCCGTGAGGATGCCGGTGCCGAAGGGCGGGCCCTGGAACAACGCGCCGATGACCGGCAGCTCTCCCACCGTGTCGATGATCGCTGGCTGGATGGTGCCAGCCATCACCGGCACGATCACGAAGAAGCCCCACATGCCGTAGATGATGGAGGGTACCGCCGCCAGCAGCTCGATCGCCGCGCCGACCGGGCGGCGTAGCGGCGCGGGCGCCAGTTCCGTCAGAAAGAAGGCAATCCCGAAGGCCACCGGCACGGCGAAGGCAAGGGCCAGGACGGCAGTGACGACCGTGCCGTAGAGGGACACGCCGGCGCCATAGACCTCCTGCACCGGATCCCATTCGGTGGAGGTCAGGAAGGCCAGGCCGAAGGCGCGGAAGGCCGGCCAGCCGCCGGCGAAGAGCAGGACGATGATGGCGCCGAGCAGCACCAGCACGAACAGGCCCGCTGCGCGGCAGGCCAGGGCGAAGATCGCGTCGCCCGCGCTTCCGGCCTTGCGGCGGGCCGGGTGCGGCGGGGCGGAGGAAGCGGCGACGGCCTGTGACACGGCAGGGATCCGGCGGGAATGGGCAGGGGCGCGGCGGACCGCGCCCCCGTATCATGGTCGGTGCGGGATGCCTACCGGGCCGGCCAGACGGGCTGGCCATCCGGTCCCTTCACCTCGCGGCCCCAGGCGGCGCGCACGGCATCGGCGACCTGATCCGGCAGCGGGATGTATTCGAGCTCCGTCGCCATCTGGCCGCCATTCCGGTAGGCCCAATCGAAGAATTTCATGACATTGGCCGAGCGCGTCGCGTCCTGCGGGTTCGTCGGCAGCAGGATGAAGGTCGGCGAGACGATCGGCCAGCTCCCGGCACCATTGGTATCGATCAGGTTGGCGGCGAAATGCGGCGCCGACCAGTCGGCATTGGCCGCCGCGGCCCGGAAGCTTTCCATGCCCGGCCGGACGAAATGACCGGCCTTGTTCCGAAGCTGCGTCGTCGCCAGGCGGTTCCGCGTGGCGTAGATATTCTCCACATAGCCGATTGCACCACGCGTGTTGCGTACCATGCTCGCCACGCCGTCATTGCCGCGGGCGCCGTTGCCGACAGGCCAGCGGACGGACGTGCTGGCGCCCACCTTCTGCTTCCACTCCGGCGAGACCGCCGAGAGATAGCTGGTGAAGACGAAGGTGGTGCCGGAGCCGTCGGCCCGATAAACCGGCGCAATGGCGAGATTGGGCAGACTCACGCCCTGGTTGACCTCAGCCAGCTTTGGATCATTCCACTTGCTGATGCGGCCGGCATAGATCTCCGCCAGCAGCTCGCCGGTCAGCCTGAGTTGGTCGCCCCCAACGCCCGGGATGTTCACGATGGGCACGACCGAGCCCATCACCGTAGGGAATTGCAGCAGATTGTGCTGTTGCAGCCTCTCGGCCGCGACCGGCGCGTCGGAGGCACCAAAATCGGCGGTCCGGTTGATGATCTGGTTCTGCCCACCGCCGGAGCCGATGGCCTGGTAGTTCAGCCGGATGCCGAGGGCAGACTGCGCCGCCTCACCCCATTTGGCATAGACCGGAGCGGGAAAGGTCGCGCCGGCGCCCGTGATTTGCGCGACCTCGGCGCGTCCCGCCAGGGGGAGCAGCGCGGCGGCGCCGGAGGCGAGAAGGAAGGAGCGACGATTCACGCATCTCTCTCCGCAGCAGTTGGTCCGGGCCGTGCGGCCCCGGGTGCCCGCCCTATAGGCGGGCCATGCGACAGCTCCGCTACGGTTTTATGAAGCTTCAATGACATCTGGCCGGCGACCGCAACCGGCCTTTCCGGAACCCGGCAGCACTGTGCTGGAACGCTGTGGCTCCGGAATGCTAGATTTTACCGGCGCCAGGAAGGCCGGCCGCTGCGGCAGGCTGGCAGTTCGGCCGGGCTCCGTCGTCCCTTGCGCCGGCAGGGGTGCATCATGGCCGCTTTCCGTTCGAAGCTGCCCGCAGCGACCGCGGCATCCGCGCTGATGCTGCTCGCCCTCGGCGGCTGCACCGGGCCTGTCGAGGCACCGTCGGTGCGCTCGGCGCCGCCCGGCTTCTCCGCCGATACCTTCAGCCGCGAGGGCCTGATCAGCGGCGCCACGGCAACCGAGGAGGGGTGCCGGGCCCTGCCGGATGGGCTGTGGGCCAGCGCCGATCGGGGAGAGCGGCAGGAATGCATCCGCTTCGCCGCGGCGGGGACCGAGCGCCCGGCGCGGACCGCCGTGGTCTACATCCCCGGCGACCCGGGCGGCGTGTCCTACCGCTTCGCGGGTGGCCGCCCCTATGTCGAGCACGTGAGCGAATACTACGAGCTGTCGCCGGAAACGCGGCGTGCCGGCGTGGAAGCGCTGAGCGGCGCCATGGGTGGACTGCCCGTGATCAACATGGCCAGGCCGGGAATGCATGGTTCCTCCGGCAATCACGCCCTGGACCGGCACAGCCAGGCGGAGGTCGAGTTGCTGGATGACGCGCTGACGCAGATCAGGAAGCGCTTCGGCTTCGCGGAGTTCGTGATCGCCGGCTTCTCCTCCGGCGGGACGATCACGGCGAACCTCCTGGCGCGGCGGACCGATATCCGCTGCGCGGTGATCGCCTCGGCGCCACTCGACCTCGCCGGGTATTACAGGCGCGACGACGGGACGGCGCTTGACTACTACAACATGCGCAGCGGCGACCTCGCCGATCCCATGGACAGCCTGCGCACCATCCGGTCGGACGCCACCGTCTTTGTCTTCGGTGACCAGGGGGACCGGAACGTGCCGGCCTCCAGTTGGGGGGCCTGGGTGGATGCCGCCCGGCGCGCGGGCCTTCATGTCTACGCCGCCGAAGTCCCCGGGCTCGAACGTCCCGAACTCGGAGGCAACGTCGCCAGCCGCCATCACACCTCAAGCTACGCCATGGAAGTGTCCTATGCCTGCGCCAAGGACGTGCCGGCGGCGCAGGTGCTGCAGGCACTGCGGCTGGGCAGGCCAATCCTCGTGCCACGCGGCCGACGGCTCAGCGGCGCCGAGATCCGGGCCGCCTTCGCCGGGCAGAGCCTGCGCGCCACCGAGTGGTATCCGCGGGTCAACATCTCCAGCCGCTGGGGCACGGACGGCACGCTGTCCTATTTTGATGTCGGCCACGGGGAGGAGCGCATCGCCATCCTGCGCTGGTGGGTGGAGGGCGACCGGCTCTGCACCACCCGCCATGGCTGCGGCGATGTCTTTGCGGAGGGACGCTTCCTGCACGTCGTCCGCGGCAACCCGCCGCGCCTGCGCGTCACCTTCGTCATGCCGCCGCCCCGCGGCTAGGAACTTGCCTAATGTCCACTGGCGGCTGTTTCCAGCATCAACAATGCTGCTCTGCAGGCACTCGGTTCAGTCCTTCATCGGCCTGGCCACTGCTGCCGGAGAACCATCAGCCGCTTGTTGAATGGGTTGGATCCCGACCGGCTCCTCCTCCTCGATGACCCTTGCCGGATTGGCCTCCTGGAGCTGCCACGGCACCGAAGCGACCACGACATGATGGCCACCATGCCGCAGGATGCGCGCGCGGAGGCGCCGCTCGCGGTTGGTGTGCATCAGATAGCCCCACCAATGCCCCTCCACCAACTCGGGCAGGACGATCGTCACCACGCAGCCTGGCGCACGGCATTCCAGCTCCTCGATGACGCGCAGCAAAGGCGCGATCACGCTGCGGAACTCGGAGGTGACGATCACCAGCCTTGGGGGCGGCAGGCCCGCCTCGACTGCGGGCTGCTCGACCAGCTCGCGCCATTCACGTCGGAGTTCCTCCTCCTGGCTGGCTACGTCGGGCCCCTCCAGGGCGGTGACATGCAGCGCAGTGACATTGGGGGAGACCTT
>CALGVL010000179.1 GCA_937930165.1 uncultured Acetobacteraceae bacterium | reverse complement strand
CCGAGTCTGGGCTTCTCCCTCAACGTCCCGCTGCGCTGAGTGACAATGGGGCGCGGCCCCATGCTAGGGGCCGGCCGTTTCAGACCTTCGGGCCATCCGGCCCTCCGGTCATCGGGCGGCCTCAGCGCCGCGCCGAGACCTGCGCCACGTAATTGTCGAAGGAGAGCTCGGCCACGCGGAACCAGGCGCGCATGTCATCGCGAGATTTCGACCAGGCCTCGTGGATCCTCTTGAATTCCGGGCTCCTCTCCGCCGTCTCCTGCTCCAGCTTCATCGCTTCCCGGTAGCAGGCATCCATCACCTCCCGCGGGAAGGGGCGGAGCTGGGTGCCATGCGCGACCAGCCGGCGCAGCGCCTCCGGGTTGCGGATGTCGTAGCGCGCCACCATCCAGTGCGTCGCCTCGGCCGCCGCGGCGCGGATCGCTGCCCTGTAGCTCTTCGGCAGCGCGTTCCACTGGTCGAGATTGACGAAGAGATGGGTGTTCGCCGCGCCCTCCCACCAGGCGGGGTAGTAGTAGTACTGCGCGACGCGGTGGAAGCCGAGCTTCTCGTCGTCATAGGGGCCGAGCCACTCCACCGCGTCGATCGTGCCGCGCTCCAGCGCCGGGTAGAGGTCGCCGCCGGCAAGCTGCTGCGGCACGCCGCCGAGGCGCGAAAGCACCGTGCCGCCGAGGCCGGCGATGCGCATCTTCAGGCCCTTGAGATCCTCGACCGAGCGGATCTCCTTCCGGTACCAGCCGCCCATCTGCGCGCCGGTGGTTCCCATCGGCAGGCCATAGGCGTTGTATTTGCGGAACAGTTCGTTCAGCAGGTCGATGCCGCCGCCCTCATACATCCAGGCGTTCTGCTGGCGCGTGTTGAGGCCGAAGGGCAGGCCGGTAGCGAAGGCGAAGGCCGGACTCTTGCCGGTGTAGAAGGAGCAGGTGGTATGGCAGGCCTCCACCGTGCCGGCCTGCACCGCATCCAGGGCCTGCAGCGCCGGCACCAACTCGCCCGGCCCGAAGACGCGGATCTGGAAGCGGTCGTCGGTCAGTTCCGCGACGATGCGGGAGAAGACATGGGCGGCGCCATGGATCGCGTCCAGGCTGTTCGGATAGCTGCTGGCCAGGCGCCAGCGCAGTGCCGGCTGGGACGAAACGACGGCCGGCGCCGCCGGCTGCTGCGCCCGGGCAGCGGGGGTGGCAAGGGTGGCAGCGGCGGCAAGCGTGGCGCCTCGGCCAAGGATGGCGCGGCGGTGCATGGGCGGGGATCCCTCCCGAGAATTGACCCTGCGGGGAGGAACCACGGATGCGAGCGCCACGGAAGGGGGCGCTCAGGCCGGGGTTCGGATGCGCCGGCAACTCACGCCCTGGGTGCCGGCCAGGGCGATCGCGGGCTAGGCTCCGTGCCATGGACGCACTGATCTACACCATGGCCCGCGCCGCCGACTGGCGCGAGGCGGAGGCGGCCGGCGAATACCGCGGCAGCGCGGATGACCGCCGCGATGGCTTCCTGCACTTCTCCACCGCCGCGCAGCTCCGCGCCAGCGCGGCGAAGCATCGCGCCGGAGAGGCCGATCTGATCCTGGTGGCGGTGGAGGCGGCGGCGCTCGGCCCCGCCCTGCGCTGGGAGCCGGCCGCGGGCGGGAAGCGCCCCGGCCTCTTCCCGCACCTTTATGGGCCGCTGCCGCTTTCGGCGGTGCGCTCGGCGGTGCCCCTGCCCCTCGGCAGCGACGGCGCCCATGTCTTTCCGCCCGGGATTCCCTGACCCGCCAGGCTGTCACGCCATTGCCGGCCGGACGGGCGCTTCGCCGCCCGCTCGCTCATCAGGCAGGCCAGCACCACCACGGCGCCGCCGGCCAGCATGGCGGGGTCCGGCGGATGCCCCCAGATCGCCAGATCCAGCAGCACGGAAACCGGCAGCGCAACATAGCCATAGGGGCCGAGCCGCGCCGCATCGGCATGGCGGAAGGCCGCCGCGGTGCAGACCACCGCCGCCCCGGCGATCACCCCGTTCCCCATCAGCATGGCCAGGTCCAGCCCCGGCGGCGTCACCCAATCCCGGATGGCGAGCGGCCCATAGATCACCAGCCCCATCACGCTCGGCCAGAGCAGGATGCGGGCCACGCCCGGCTCATCCCGCAGGCGGCGGTTGAGGGTCTGGGTGACGGCGAAGCCCAGCGTGCCCAGGAGGATCCAGAGATAGCCGAGCAGCGGCCCTCCCCCATCGCCAAGCCTGGGCGCCACCGCCAGCAGCACGCCCCCGAAGCCGACGGCGCACCAGAACCAGGCGGCCCGCGCCACCTTCTCCCGCAGCAGGGTGGCGGCGAGGGCCAGAGTCATGAAGGGCGCGGTGAAGAAGACCAGATAACCCTCGGCCAGCGGCAATTGCCGGAAGGCCAGGAAGAAGCCGGCGGCGGAGAGCATCATCGAGCCGGCCCGCAGCAGGTGCAGCAGCGGCCGCTTCGTCCAGAGCGGCCCGCCGCCTCCGCGCGGCGCCGCCCGCGCCAGCAGCAGCAGGGCGAGCAGAACGGCATAGCGGATGGCGACCACCTGCCCCAGCCCGTACTGGCCGGAGAGGAGCTTGTTGTTCGCATCCAGCATGCTGAACAGCACGACGCCGGCCAGCAGCAGCGCCGGACCCTTCACTCCCGTCCCCTCCCGGCCGTCACGTCGACAGGTTCGCGGGCCGGGCGGGCCCGGTCAATCCTGGCGATCCGGCACCGGCTTCCCCTCGGCGCCCGGCTGCGGCACACAGCGCTGCCATGACTCCCGGACTCGCCTCCGCCCTCATGCCCCTGATGCGGGGCCTCGATGCCGAAACGGCGCATGGGCTGGCCCTGCGCGCCCTGGCCGCCGGGCTGGCGGGGGCGGACCGTACGGAAGATGATCCGGTTCTGGCGACCACCGCCTTCGGCCTTTCCTTCCGCAACCCGATCGGCCTGGCCGCAGGCTTCGACAAGGATGCGGTGGCGGTGCTCCCGCTGATGCGGCTGGGCTTCGGCTTCGTCGAGGCCGGCACGGTCACCCCCCGCCCGCAGCCGGGCAATCCCCGCCCGCGCCTGTTCCGGCTGACCGAGGACCAGGCGGTGATCAACCGCATGGGCTTCAACAATGGCGGGCTGGAGGCCTATCGCGCCCGCCTGGCCGCGCTGCCGCGCCCGCTGCCGGCGGTGCTCGGGGCCAATATCGGCGTGAACAAGGAAGGCGCGGTGCCGGAACGGGACTACCCCGCCCTCTATGCCGCCCTGGCGCCGCTGGCGGATTATGTCGTGGTCAATGTCTCCTCCCCCAACACGCCCGGCCTGCGGGACCTGCAGGGGGAGGAAAGACTGGCCGCCATCCTGGAGGCCATCGCCGCCACCCGCGCCGGGCTGGACCGCGCGCCGCCGCTGCTGGTGAAGATCGCGCCCGATCTGGCGGATGACGCGCTCGGCCCGCTGGTGGAGACCTGCGCGGCGCGCGGCGTCGCCGGGCTCATCGTCTCCAACACCACCATCACGCGGCCGGCGGCGCTGCGCTCCCGCCATCGCGGCGAGGCAGGTGGGCTTTCCGGCGCGCCGCTGCTGGCGCGCTCGACCGAGGTGCTGCGGCAGGTGCACCGCATCGCGCGTGGCCGGCTGGCACTGGTGGGCGTCGGCGGCGTGGCGAGCGGCGCCGACGCCTATGCGAAGATCCGGGCGGGGGCGAGCCTGGTGCAGCTTTATACCGGCTTCGCCTATGCCGGGCCGGCGCTGGTGCCGCGCCTGAAGACGGAACTGGCGGCGCTGCTGCGACGCGACGGGTTTGCCCGCCTCGCCGATGCGGTCGGCGTGGACACCTGAAGGGGAGATGGATGGACATCCTGGACGGCATCGCGCCGGTTGCCGGGCGCTATGACGGCTTCGTGCTGGATCTCTGGGGCGTGGTGCATGACGGGCGCCGCCCCTATCCCGGCGTGCCGGAGGCGCTGGCGGAGCTGCATGCGCGCGGCAAGCGCGTAGTCTTCCTGACCAATGCGCCGCGGCGGTCCTGGTTCGTCCAGGGCATGCTGGACCGCATGGGGCTGGACCGCGGGCTCTATGACGGGATCATCTCCTCCGGCGAGGTTGCCTGGCGGATGCTGAAGGCGAAGACGCATCCCTGGTTCGCCCGCCTCGGCCCGCGCGCCTTCCATATCGGACCGGAGCGCGACCTCTCGGTGGCGGAGGACGGCGCGGCGGAGCTGGTGCCGGACCCGGCGCAGGCGGATTTCCTGCTGAACACCGGCCCAGACCCGGAGCGCGGCTCGCATGATGCGGAACGCTACCGCCCGGCGCTGGAGGCCGCGGCGGCGCATCGCCTGCCCATGCTCTGCGTGAACCCGGACCGCCATGTGATGGTGGCGGGGGAGCGGCTGATCTGCGCCGGCGCGCTGGCCGACATCTACCTGGCGATGGGCGGCGATGTCTTCGAGGTGGGGAAGCCCGATCCGGCGGTCTACGACCCGGTGCTGGAGCTGCTCGGCATCACCGACCGCCGGCGGGTGCTGGCGATCGGCGACAGCCCGCACACGGATCTGGCCGGGGCGCAGGCGGCGGGGCTGGATGCGCTCTGGGCCCTGACCGGCCTCGCCGCCTATGCGCATGGCGAGAACCCGGATCCGGAGCGCCTGCGCGCGGAGGCGCTGAGGGAAGGCGTGGATCCGGTAGCGGCGGTGCGGGCGCTGAGGTGGTAGCTTGCAGCTCAGCAGAGCGTGGAAGCGCTGCGACAGCAGCGGCCGTGGGTGAGGCTCAGGAAGGGAGGGACAGCATGACCGACACAGGGCCGGTGTTCCTGCGCTGGCGGCCGGGCAATGGCGGGCCGGCGCCGATGGTGGAGCAGTTCGAGACTCTCGACGCCGCTCTGGATGCCGTCGAGGCACGCTGGCAGGAGCTGCAGCACCATGCGCCGCAGATCCTCGATGCGCGGCGCGTGCTGCTGATCAGCACCGAGGATCTCCGGAAGGCGATGGAAGCGGAGGAGGTGCAGGATTAGGCGGCAGCCGCGGAAGGGCAGCCTGGCTCCTTCAGCACGCCGGTCACGGCCATGCTGCCGCCGCCCACGGTTCACGATTGGCGAGACGGCGCCGGCGCTCGGGACGCGCCCCTCGCCCCGCGGGATGTGGATGCTTGCCTCGGATGAAGGTGGTGCGGGCGACGGGACTCGAACCCGTACGTCCTTGATGGACTTGGGTTTTTAAGACCCATGCGTCTACCGTTCCGCCACGCCCGCTGGCGCGATTCAGGACGTGTGCCACAGGGTCCGGGCGGTTGGAAGATGCGAGGGATATACCGGTGGCTGAAGGGGCAGATGTGCCGGCAAGATCGGCACTGGCGGTCCTGTAGATCACCAAGGGGAACACACCGCTCAATCAGACTGCGGGCACGCCTCCGAGCCTGAGCGCCAGGTAACGCACCGTCTTCGCGCCGCCGTGGATCGCTGCCGCGCCAACCTCTTCGAACCCCATTGCCGCGTGGAAGGCGTCCGAGGCCGGGTTCGGCGGATCAGCGTTGACCTCGCACACGACCAGGTCGTGACCAGTCGCCATGGCACGCTCAAACAGGTCCGCATAGAGCCGCCGCGCCAGCCCCTTCCTGCGCATGGCCTCGGCGACAACAACCCGGTCCACATACACGAAACGGGAATACCGCGCACGAAACCAGAGGTAGTTCGGGCTGGCATAGGTGGCATGGCGCTCATCCAGGGCGATCAGCGCCGCGTCGAGATTCCCGATGCACCGCGCGGAAAAGGCGCCGTCGAGCAGCGCACGCAGACCTCTCGCGTCCAGGAGCGAAAGTTCCACGGCATGCGCGTTGTTGAGCGCGAGTAGGCGATCCTCCCACGCCCTCGGAATGTCACGCACCATTGTCCCACTGGTTTCCGCCACAGTGCCGACGCCGCTGTTGCCCGCAGTTCCCCTTTTCCCGGCTGGAAGCCGGCAAGCTAGCGGTGGGAGGGGCGTTCCACCAGCCCCGCCCCGGCTGGCTACATGGTGGCCCCGAGCACCCAGGGGGCGAATTCGGCAGCACCGAAGTCGAAGCTCTCGCTCTTGGTCCGCTCCCCGCTCGCCACGCGCAGCATGAGCTGGAAGATGCGCTCACCCACCTGCTGCACGCTTTCCTCGCCAGTCAGGATGGTGCCGCAATTGATATCCATGTCGTCCTGCATCCGCTCATACATGGGCGTGTTGGTCGCCAGCTTGATGGAGGGCGTCGGCTTGCAGCCGAAGACGCTGCCGCGGCCGGTGGTGAAGCAGAGCAGGTTGGCACCGCCCGCCACCTGGCCGGTCGCACCCACCGGGTCGTAGCCGGGCGTGTCCATGAAGACGAAGCCCTTCTTCGTCACCGGCTCGGCATAGCGCACCACATCCACAAGGTTGGTCGTCCCGGCCTTGGACATGGCGCCGAGCGACTTCTCCAGGATGGTGGTCAGCCCGCCCAGTTTGTTTCCGGGGCTGGGATTGGCGTTCATCTCGGCGCCCTCGCGCGCCGTGTACTCCTCCCACCAGCGCATGAGGGCCACCAGCTTCTCGCCAACCTCGCGGCTCACCGCGCGGCGGGTCAGCAGGTGTTCGGCGCCGTAGGTCTCCGGCGTCTCGCTCAGGATCACCGTGCCGCCATGCCGCACCACCAGATCCGAAGCGGCGCCGAGCGCCGGGTTCGCGGTGATGCCGGAATAGCCGTCCGAGCCGCCGCATTGCAGCGCGACGCAAAGCTCGCTGGCCGGTACCGGCTCGCGCGTCACGCGATTGGCCTCGGCCAGCACCTCCCGCACGAATTCAATGCCGGCCTGCACGGTTTTCCGCGTTCCGCCCATCTCCTGGATCGCCATGTTGCGCAGCCGCCCGGCCAGGTGCTGCTCCTCCAGCAGCCCGCCGATCTGGTTCACCTCGCAGCCGAGGCCGATGGCGATGACATGGCTGAAATTCGCATGCCGGGCGAAGCCGGCGAGCGTCCGGCGCAGCAGGCGCAGCGGCTCGCCTTCCGTCATGCCGCAGCCGGTCTTGTGGGTCAGCGCCACCACGCCATCCACATTCGGCCAGTCCGCCAGCGGATCCTCTCCGGTGAAGGGGTTGCGGCGGAAGGCCTGGGCGATCAGGTCGGCGACATGCGCGGAGCAATTCACGCTGGTGACGATGCCGATGTAATTGCGCGTCGCCACCCGCCCGTCGGCGCGGCGGATGCCCATGAAGCTGGCCGGCACCGGCACATAATCGGTTGGCTTCGCATCCACACCCCAGGCATAGTCGCGGGCGAAGTCGCCCATGGCCATGTTGTGGGTGTGCACCCATTGGCCGGGTGCGATCGGCTGGGTGGCGAAGCCGATGATCTGGCCGTAGCGCCGCACTGCCTCGCCCGGCGCATGGGCACGCAGCGCGATCTTGTGACCGGCGGGGATCCGCTGCCCCGTCACGATGCCGGGCGCGACTTGCGTACCGGGCGGCAGCACCTCGCGGGCGATGGCCACTCCGTCCTCCGGATGCAGGCGGATGGCGGGGCTGTCCGCGCGCGCCGGCGCGGCGGGCTGCGTGAGGGCGTCCATGCGGCGATTCCTTCCCTGCCGGCCTCGTCCGTGGCGCCGGGCCGTTGCAGGCCCGGCGCCATCGTTTCGCCCCATCCTAGCAACCCGCGCCACCGCTGCCAGGGCCCTCCCCGGCGCGGTCAGGCCGCTTCCAGCCGCAGCGCCTGCCGCTGCAGCAGGTCCCAGTAGGGCCCCGGCCGCCGGGCGAGCAGCGCGGGCGGGCCGTCATCCACCACTCGGCCGTCCTGCATCACCACGATCCGGTCGAAGCCCTCCAGCGTCGCCAGCCGGTGCGCCACCGCGATGACGGTGCGCCCTTGCAGCAGCCGGTTCAGCGCCCGTTGCACCTCCGCCTCGGACTCGCTGTCCAGCGCGCTGGTCGCCTCGTCCAGCAGCAGGATCGGCGCATCCTTCAGCAGCGCCCGGGCAATGGCGATGCGCTGGCGCTGGCCGCCGGAGAGCTTCGCGCCGCGGTCGCCGACGACGGTTCGGAAACCCTGCGGCAATGCCTCGATGAAGTCGCGGCAACATGCGGCCTCGGCAACGGCCAGCACCTCCGCATCCGTCGCCTCCGGCCGGCCGTAGCGGATATTCTCCATGACGGAGCGATGCAGCAGCGGCACGTCCTGCGACACCACGGCGATGCTGCGCGCCAGGCTTTCCTGCCGCGCCTCGGCGATGTCCTGGCCGTCCACCAGGATCCGCCCCTCCTGTGGCGCGGCGAAGCGTTGCAGCAGCGCCAGCACTGTGGACTTCCCCGCGCCGGAGCGGCCGACCAGGCCGACGCGCTGCCCCGGCGGGATCTCCAGGTCCAGGCCGCGCAGCACCGGCAGGCCGTCCGCATAGGCGAAGCGCACGCCGCGGAACTCCACCCTGCCGCCGGCCGGACGCAGCGGCCGGGCATTCGGGGCATCGGACAGGTCGTGCGGCACCAGCAGGGTCGCCACCGCTTCCGCCAGCCGTGCCATATGCTGCGTCAGATCCACCAGGGCCACCGCCAGGTCGCGGCTGGCATGCAGGATGGTGAAGCCGAGCGAGCAGGCCAGAACGACATCGCCGGTGCTCGCCCGCCCCTGCTCCCAAAGCCAGACAGTCCAGGCGAGCAGCGCCGCAGTCAGCAGTGCCGTGGCGATGGCGTGCACCAGCCGCAGCTTCTCCAGGTAGCGCAGGCTGCGGGTGCGGTGCGCCACCTCGGTCTTCACCACGCGCTCGAACCGGCGCCGCTCGCGCCCGAAGCCGGCGAAGGCGCGCACCAGGCTGATGTTCTGCACCACATCCACCAATTCGCCATCCACGGCGGCCGCTTTCTCGGCATAGGACATGTGCAGCGGCTGCCCGCGCGAGGCGAGGCGCCCCACCACCAGGGCCAGCGCCGCCGAAACGATGAGCAGCACACCGGCCATGGCGGGATCCACGCTTGCCAGCAGCGCGATCGCGCAACCGACCGCCACCGCGGGCGGCAGGGTGTGCCAGGTGAAATTGTGCAGGATGGTGTAGCAGGCATTCGATGTTGCGGTGATGCGGCTCGCCAGCACCCCGGCGGAGCGCCCCGCGAAGAAGGCCGGCGCATGGCCGCCGAGATGCTGGAACAGATCGGCACGCATGTCGGCGGTCACCGCCGGAAAGGCGCTGGCGGCGATCCAGCCGCCGACGCGCCAGAGTAGGTTGTCCGCGGCCAGCACCGCGGCCAGCACGGCCAGCGCCGCCCAGACCGCATTGGCCGCCCCGCCGGAGAGCGCATCAACGAGGCCCTTCAGCGCATATTGCGTGCCGACGGAGCAGGCGACGGCGGCAAGCACGGATAGCAGCACGACCGCGTGTGCGAAGCCGTGCCGGCGCACATAGCGCAACAGAAACCCCAGCGGGCGCGTCGCGTATTGCAGGAGCGCCGCCGTCGGCCCCTCTTCCCGCGGAGATCGTGCGTCCCGGCATTCCGGAGCTGCGGAGATCATCCGTATCCTTCCAATCCAATTCGCCGCACAGTCGCGTGATCCCGGACACGACGTCTGTGCGTCCGTGAGAAACGCCATGTTCTCGACGAAATCATGGCATTCTGGATGGTGGACTTTCGCTCGCTTGCAGCTTTCGGGCACGTACCGACATTCAACCCGCATTGGAGATGGAGAAAAGATGCATAGTCGATTGCGCATTGCGCAGATCGCACCGCTGACCGAGGCGGTGCCGCCGAAGCTCTACGGCGGGACCGAGCGCGTGGTTTCCTTTCTGACGGAGGAATTGGTCGCCCTCGGGCATGACGTGACGCTGTTCGCCAGCGGGGACTCCGTCACGGCGGCGCAGCTCGTGCCGATGTGCCCGCGCGCCCTGCGCCTGGATCCGGAAGTACGGGATCCGCTGGCGCCGCACCTGTCGATGCTGGAACAGATCTATCGCCGGGCTGGCGAGTTCGACATCCTGCACTTCCATCTCGACTACCTGCCCTTCTCGCTCTTCTCCCGGCAGCCGACCCCCTTCGTGACGACACTGCACGGACGGCTCGACCTTCCCGAGATCTGGCCGCTTTACGAGATGCATTCGCGCGCGCCCCTGGTCGCCATCTCGGCCTCGCAACGTGCACAGATGCACTGGGCGAACTGGGCCGCGACCATCCATCACGGCCTGCCGGAGCGGCTGCTGCAGCCGGTGCCGGCCGAACCTTCCTACCTCGCCTTCCTCGGCCGCATTGCGCCGGAGAAGCGGGTGGACCGCGCCATCAGGATCGCCGGCCGCAGCGGCGTGCCGTTGAAGATCGCCGCAAAGGTGGACCGGGCCGACCAGGATTATTTCGATTCCCGCATCCGGCCGCTGCTGGCGCAGCCACACGTGGAATTCATCGGCGAGATCGGCGACCACGAGAAGGCGGAGTTCCTCTCGGGCGCGCATGCCCTGCTCTTCCCGATCGACTGGCCGGAACCCTTCGGCCTGGTGCTGATCGAGGCCATGGCCTGCGGCACGCCGGTCATCACCTATGGCCACGGCTCGGTGCGGGAGATCATCGAGGACGGCATCACCGGCTTCATCGTGGAGGACATCCCCGGTGCGGTGGAGGCCGTGAGGCGGCTGCCCGGCCTGTCGCGCGCCGCCGTACGCCGGCGCTTTGAGGAGCGCTTCACCGGGCGCCGCATGGCCGAGGACTATGTCGCGATGTATCGCGGCCTGGTGCAGCGCCAGGAGGCGCTGCTGCAGCGGATGGCGGCGGAATAGCCGCCCGGCGGGCCGGGCCGCTCAGGCTTCCAGCACGGCGCCGATATCGCCATTGCGGCCGGTGACGCTCATCGCCACTGCGTCGCCGTCCGCGCGGCGGAGGTTGATGTCGATCCGCGCGCCGCCCAGTTCCAGACCGCGCAGGGTGACGCGGTCCAGGCTGGCGGGCAGGACCGGCCGCGCCAGCCGCACCATCCGCGCCGCCGGGTCGAAGCCGAGCCCGAGACAGGCGCCGAGCAGGCCAATCGGCGCCGCTGCCGCCCAGGCCTGGGGTGCGCAGGCCACGGGATAGGCGGTCGGGCCCTGGTTGCTGCGGCGGGGGAAGCCGCAGAACA
>CALGVL010000178.1 GCA_937930165.1 uncultured Acetobacteraceae bacterium | reverse complement strand
AGCAGCCCGGCATATTCGCCCTGGCTCCCGGCATTGGGCTGCAAGGAGACGGCGGCAAAGCCGGTGATGGCGCAGAGCCAGCTTTCCAGGCGCTTTACCAGCTCGAAATAGCCCTCCGCCTGATCGAGCGGCACGAAAGGATGGATGTCCGCGAAGCCGGGGAAGGTGATGGGGATCATCTCCGCCGTCGCGTTCAGCTTCATCGTGCAGGACCCCAGCGGGATCATGCTGCGATTGAGCGCGATGTCCTTCTCCTCCAGCCGCTTCAGGTAGCGGAGCATCGCATGCTCGCTGTGATGGCTGTTGAAGACTTCTGCGGTGAGGAAAGGAGAGGTCCGCTCCAACGCCTTCTGCAGCCGCGGCGGGCTCTCCAGCAGCCCGAGGCCGAGCTTGGCGCAGCCTGCCGCCTCGCAGATCGCCGCATCCAGCGCGACCAGATCCTTCCGCGTCACCGTCTCGTCGAGGGCGATGGCGACGCAGCCGGCATCCACCCGGCGCAGGTTGAAGCCATGCGCCAGCGCCCGCTGCATCAGCGCATCGGCCTTGTCGCCGGCCTCGATCGCCACGGTGTCGAAGAAGCAATCATGGCGCAGGGTGAAGCCGGCCTTCTGCGCCGCATCGGCGATCAGCGCGGCTTGCAGATGAATGCGTCGGGCAATGCGCTTCAGGCCCTCCGGCCCATGCCACACCGCATACATGCTGGCCATCACCGCCAGCAGCACCTGCGCGGTGCAGATATTGGAGGTCGCCTTCTCCCGCCGGATATGCTGCTCCCGCGTCTGCAGGGCAAGGCGCAGCGCCGGCTGCCCGGCCGCGTCGATGGAGACGCCGACCAGCCGCCCCGGCAGCAGCCGCTTGTAGGCATCCTTCACCGCCATATAGGCGGCATGCGGCCCACCGTAGCCAAGCGGCACGCCGAAACGCTGCGTGCTGCCCACCACCACATCCGCACCCATCTCCCCGGGCGGGGTCAGCAGGCAGAGCGCCAGCGGATCGGCGGCGACGATCGCCAGGGCGCCGGCGTCATGCGCCGCCTTGATCTCCGGCGCGATGTCACGCACCTCGCCGGTGGTGCCGGGATACTGGATCAGAATGGCGAAGGGCTTCTCCAGCCCGACCGCAGCGGCGATCTCCGCCGGCGCCACGGTCTTCACCGTAATCCCGACCGGCTCGGCGCGCACCCGCACCACCGCGAGCGTCTGCGGATGCAGATCGGCGGCAACCAGCAGCGTATTGCCCTTGCCCTTATGCGCGGCATGAGCCAGCGCCATGGCCTCGGCTGCCGCCGTGCCCTCATCCAGCAGGGAGGCATTGGCGATGGGCAGGCCGGTGAGATCCGCCACCATGGTCTGGAAATTCACCAGGGCTTCCAGCCGCCCCTGGGCGATCTCCGCCTGATAGGGGGTATAGGCGGTGTACCAGCCCGGATTCTCCAGCACGTTGCGCAGGATCACCGGCGGCGTGACCGTGCCGTTGTAGCCCAGGCCGATCAGCGACTTCACCCGCCGGTTCTTTTCCGACAGCGTCCGCAATTCCGCGATCGCCTCGGCCTCCGTGGCCGGCGGCGGCAGGGCGGAGAGATCGGCCTGCCGGATCGCCGCCGGGACGGTGCGGCTCACCAGGTCGTCGAGGCTCGCCGCCCCGACCACCTTCAGCATCTCCGCAATCTCGGCCTCGGACGGACCGATATGGCGCCGCGCGAACTCGTCCTGTTCCTCCAGCGCCGCAAGCTCGGCGAGTGCGCTCACGCCTGGCTCTCCACGAAGGCATGATAGGCGGCTTCGTCCATCAGGCCGGCGATCTCGGCCTTGTCCTTCGGCTCCAGCCTGAAGAACCAGCCCTCGCCGGTGGGCTCGCGGTTGATCGTGCCCGGGTCGTCGGCCAGGGCGCCGTTCACCTCGACAACGCGGCCCGCGATCGGGGCATAGACGTCGGAGGCGGCCTTCACGCTCTCGACCACGGCGCAGGCCTCACCGGCCGTCACTTCGCGGCCGACTTCCGGCAGTTCGACGAAGACCACGTCGCCCAGCGCGTTCTGCGCATGGTCGGTGATGCCGATGGTGGCGATGTCGCCCTCCAGCCGCACCCACTCATGGTCCTTGGTGTATCGCATCTCAGCCATCGGAAGGATCCCTATCGGGCATAACGGTGGGGAATGAAGGGCATCGGCGCGACGCGGGCCGGCAGGGGCTTGCCGCGGACCATCAGCTCCAGCGCCGTGCCATCCCTGGCCTGGGCCGGGGCGACATAGCCCATGGCCATGGGGCCGTTCAGCGAGGGCCCGAAGCCGCCGGAGGTGACCTCCCCGACCTGCTCGCCGCCCGGCAGATGGATGGGCGTATGGCCACGCGCCGGCTGCCGCCCTTCCGGCCGCAGGCCGACGCGCAGACGCTTCGGGCCGTTCGCCAGTTCCTCGCGCACCCGCTCGGCACCGGGGAAGTCCCAATCCATGCGGCGGCGCTTGCCGATGGTCCAGGTCAGCCCCGCCTCGACCGGGCTGGTCGTCTCGTCGATATCGTTGCCGTAGAGGCAGAGTCCGGCCTCCAGCCGCAGCGAATCCCGGGCGCCGAGTCCGGCCGGCGCCACGCCGGGCAGGGCCAGCAGCATCTCGGCGAAGCGCTCCGCCTCCCCGGCCGGGATGCTGATCTCGAAGCCGTCCTCGCCGGTATAGCCGCTGCGGCTGACGAGGGCGGGAATGCCGCCGATGCTGGCCTCCGCCACGCCGAGGAAGGAGAGCCCCGCCAGGTCCGGCGCCATCGGCGCGAGCAGTTCCGCCGCCTTCGGCCCCTGCAGGGCCAGCAGTGCCCGGTCCGGCAGGCGGCGCAGGCGCACCCCGGCGGGCAGCGCCGCCTCGATCAGGGCGAAATCCTCCGCCTTGCGGCTGGCATTCACCACCAGGAACAGGCGGTCGCCGAAATTGGCGACCATGAAATCGTCAAAGATGCCGCCCGCCATGGTGGTCAGCAGCCCGTAGCGCTGCCGCCCCGGCTTCAGCCCCTTCACATCGGCCGGCGTCAGCTGCTCCAGCGCCGCCGCCGCGCCCTCGCCCACCAGCTCCGCCTGGCCCATATGCGAAACATCGAACAGCGCGGCGCTGGCACGACAATGCAGATGCTCGGCCATGATGCCGGCCGGGTACTGGACCGGCATGGCGTAGCCGGCGAAAGGCACCATCCGGGCGCCGAGGCGCCGGTGCAGCGCCGCCAGGGGGGTTTCGAGAAGCGTCTCGTTCAACTCGGCCACGGTCACTCCCTGCCGCGATGCGGCGGCTCAACTCCGTGGCCCCCCTCTGTCCGATGACCTGAGAGATTCGGCCCCTTGCGGAACCTTACTCCGTCGGTGCCGGCACGCATCCGCGCCGGGCTTTCCAGAGGCCCCTTCCCCGCGCGGCCCTTCTGCCTGAGCGTTTCCGGGGGCCGGTTGCGCCTTCGGCGGGGGTGGCTGGCACCCCTCTCTCCCGCGCGGGATCAGCGGGTGTCACGGTCTACCCCGCCGGGTGCCCCTGGCGCAACCATTCCCCTTCCGGTGCGGCACAGTTTACCGCGGCCCCCGCCGGCGGTTGAGCGCCAGGTCCTCCGGGGTCAGCTCAAAGGAGACGAGGATGCGGTAATCCTGCGCCCGGCGCTCCTCCCCCACCGGCAGGGAGAGGGTGACCGGGCTGCTCGTACCGGCGGTCCGGGTCTCGTTGCGGCCGAAGGACACCCGCTCGACGAAACCCTGCTTGTCCAGGATCTGCCCGTCCGGGCTCAGCACCGCCACGAACCAGGGCAGTTCCACCACCCGCCCCCGGGCCGCCGCCCCCCGCTCCACCGAGAAGCTGGCGGTCAGGCTGACCTCGACGCTGCGGTTGCCGCGGCCGGCAGTGCAGCTCCCGTTCAGCCCGGCCAGCCTGGCATCAAATTCCAGGGTCGTCAGGTCCTGGATCGGGCCAGGCCGGTAGCGGGTCAGGTCGGCCCCATCGGCCAGGATCCCTGGATTTGGGCAGGCCACCGGCAGGGTCGCGGGCCCGCTGCCGCAGCCCGCCAAGGAGGCAATCGCCATTGCCGCCAGGACAACTCCAACTCGCATCCCTATCTTCCCCCTTGAGCCAGGATCACTGGCGGCTACTGTGCCCCCTGCCCACTCTGCCCAGCCGTGCGGTGACGCGGCAACACACGGCCCGCGAGCGAAACCCGACCATGCAAGACAAGCCTCGCCTGAACATCCTGCTGGCCGGCCCGCGCGGCTTCTGCGCCGGCGTGGACCGTGCCATCAAGATCGTCGAGGAGGCGATCCGCCGCTACGGCGCCCCGGTCTATGTCCGGCACGAGATCGTGCACAACCGATTCGTGGTGGAAAGCCTGGAACGCCAGGGCGCCGTGTTCGTCGAGGAGCTGGACGAGGTGCCGGACGACGCGCCGGTGGTCTTCTCCGCCCATGGCGTGCCCAAATCCGTCCCGGCCGAGGCCAACCGCCGGAATTTGTTCTATCTCGACGCCACCTGCCCCCTGGTCAGCAAGGTGCACCGGGAGGCGGAGCACCATTTCTCCCGCGGCCGCCATATCCTGCTGATCGGCCATGCCGGCCACCCGGAGGTGGTCGGCACCATGGGGCAATTGCCGGAAGGCACGGTGACGCTGGTGGAGGATGCCGAGCAGGCGCGCCGGGTCCAGGTGCCGGCTGACCGGCCGCTCGCCTTCATCACCCAGACCACCCTCTCGGTGGATGACACCGCCGACATCGTCACGGCGCTGAAGGAGCGCTTCCCGGAGATCGCGGCCCCGGCGAAGGAGGATATCTGCTACGCCACCACCAACCGGCAGGCCGCGGTGAAGGCCATCGCCGGCCGGGCCGAGCTGATGCTGGTGGTCGGCGCGCCCAATTCCTCCAATTCCCTCCGGCTGGTGGAGGTGGCGAAGCGCGCCGGCTGCCCGCGCGCCCTGATGGTCCAGCGCGGGCATGAGCTGGACCCCGCCATCGCGGAGGGGCTTTCCACTATTGGCATCACCGCCGGCGCCAGCGCGCCGGAATTGCTGGTGGAGGAGGTGCTGGCGCGGCTCTCCGAACGCTTCGACCTGGCGATCGAGGAGGTAGTGGTCGCCGAGGAGCGCATCACCTTCAAGCTGCCCGCGGCGCTGAACGCATGACGCTGCCCATAGGCATCGCCCCGCCGCCACGATAGAAGCCCCGCATGGCCGTCTATACCGAGGTCTCGGACGAGGCCCTGCGCGCCTTCCTGGCGGATTACGAACTCGGGGAATTGCTCGCCTTCCGCGGCATCGCAGAGGGGGTGGAGAATTCCAATTACGCCCTCAAGACCGAGACGGGCGACTTCATCCTGACCCTCTATGAGAAGCGGGTGGATCCGGAGGAGCTGCCCTGGTTCCTCGGGCTGATGGAGCATCTCTCGGCCCGCGGCCTGCCCTGCCCCCTGCCGGTGAAGGCGCGGGACGGCGTGGCGCTGCGCGAACTGGCCGGGCGGCCGGCGGCGATCTGCACCTTCCTGCCCGGCGTCTGGCCGCGGCGGGTGCGGCCGGAGCATTGCTCCCCACTCGGCGCTGCCCTGGCGCGGCTGCACGCCGCCGGCCAGGGCTTTCCCGCCACCCGCCGCAACGCGCTGGGCCCGGCCGGCTGGGGCCCGCTGCTCGACCGCTGCCGGGCAGAGGGGGATGCGGTCCAGCCCGGGCTGATCGCGGAACTGGATGCGGCCCTGGCGCGGATCCTCAAGGACTGGCCGGCGCCGGGGACGCTGCCCGTCGGGCATATCCATGCCGACCTCTTCCCCGACAACGTCTTCTTCCTGGAAGGCGCGGACCGCCGGCCGGAGGTTTCCGGCCTGATCGACTTCTACTTCGCCTGCACCGACCTGCTGGCCTATGACATCGCGGTCTGCCTGAACGCCTGGTGCTTCGAGGCCGACCGCTCCTACAATGTGACCAAGGCGCATGCCCTGCTCTCCGCCTATCAGGCACTTCGGCCGCTGACCCCGGCAGAGCGCGCCGCCCTGCCGGTGCTGTGCCGCGGCGCGGCGATCCGCTTCCTGCTGACGCGGCTCTATGACTGGACGGCGACGCC
>CALGVL010000177.1 GCA_937930165.1 uncultured Acetobacteraceae bacterium | reverse complement strand
CAGCGGCTCGATCCGCTGCCGGCGGCGATGACGCGGTCCACCAGCGGCTCGATCCGCGCCGGCTCGCCGGGCAGATAGGCCTGGTACCAGGCGGTCGGCCCTTCCTGCCGCACCTCCTCCAGCGGGATCAGGGAGGAGGCGCTGAGGATCATCGGGATGCCGGCCGCCGCGGCGGCACGGGCGAAGACCAGGTCGCCGCGATAGGCGGAAAGCGCGGAGGCGCCCATGGGCGGGATGCCGAAGGGCGCAGCATAGCGGCGGCCGAGCAGTTCCGTCACCGTGCTGCGCGTGGAGGTGTCCACCAGCATGCGCGGCACGAAGCCCCATTCGGCGAAGGCCTCGCGGTTGTCGCGCAGGGAGGCGTCGGTCTCGCAGGCGCCGGAAATGAAGCCGTAGAGCATCCGCGGCAGGTGCCGCCGCGCCGCCGGCTCGAAATCCTCCAGCGAGAGGAAGCGGCGCAGGCGCCGTGGCACGGAAGGCGCCGGCCGGAAATCGGCCACCCAGTCCCGCGTCGCCGGGCGGGCTGCCGCCGCCCCAGCCTCCAGCATCTGCCCTTCCGGTGGCATTGACGCTCCCTCCTGCATCCTTTGATGCGGCAAGGGTCGGGCGAAAGCCCGGCGCGGTCAACGCGCCATGCTCCGAATGGGGCTCAATCCGCGTAGTCGAAGGCCAGCCGCGCCACGGCCATGGAGAGTAGCCGGGTATCGGCGCTGACCCCGTCCCGGGCCGGGGAGCCGCTGGATAGCGCCTCCAGCAGCAGGATCCGGCAGGGCGCGGCGCCCTCCGGCGGGGTGATCCGCACCCGGTGGCGATGCGGCCCGGCCGGCGTCACCGTGACCTGGCAGGGCAGGTCGTCGAAGGCGGCCCGCAGCGCCGGCTCGGCGGCACCGTAGAGATGGCAGGTCTCCAGCTCCACTCCGGCCAGCCGCCGGTCCGGCTCCGGGTTCACCACTTGGCCGCGATCGGAAAGCCAGCGGAATTCGCCGCCCGCATCGCGTTCCGGCGCATGCCAGCCGAGGCCGAATTGCGTGGCGGTGGGTGGGATCTCGATCCGGCTGCCGATCCGGCGCAGGGCTTCCTCCGGCAGTTCGGGGGAGGCGGCGGCGATCAGGCCGCGCAGGGCGGATTTGGCGGCCTCGCCCGGATCGGCCGGCGGGTCCTCGCCGGCGATCCGGTCCAGCAGCAGGCTGGCGGCGGCCTCGATGAAGGCGTCGATCCGTTCCTGCTGGATGTCCAGGCGGCGGCGCAATTCCTCCTGCGCCTGGGCGAGCCCGGCGCTGGCGGCCTGTTCCAGACGGCGCAGCCGGCCTTCCAGCTCGGCGAGGCGCCGCTCCGTCTCGCCCGCCCCGGCGCGGGTCCAGGCGAAGCGGGCGAGGGGGGCCTCCTGCCCGACCAGGTGCAGGGCGACGGAGAGCCCCGTCTCGCCCAGATCTTCCGGCAGCAGGGGCAGGGCGAAGCGGAAGGCGCAACCGCCCTCGGCCAGCGCCACCGGCGGCTCCACCGCGACGGCGCGTGCCGCCGCGTCATTGATCCGGGCATAGAGCAACGGCTCCAGCAGCCCGTTCGCCCGCTCCACCGCAATGCCGCGCAGCACGCCCTGGTCCAGACGCAGTTCCTCGGCGCTGGGCGCCGGCGGGCCGAGAAGCGTCAGCGCCGCG
>CALGVL010000176.1 GCA_937930165.1 uncultured Acetobacteraceae bacterium | reverse complement strand
TGGAGCCGATCCCGGACGGGTCCACGCCGGAGGGCGCCGCCCGCCTGGCCGAAGCCGAGGGCCGCGCGGCGGCCGAGCCGGCGCCGCCGCCCCCGGCCCCGTCCCGGCTCGCCTCGGCCATCGCCCCGCGGGCCATGGCCGCTCCGGTGCCGCGGCAGGGCGCTGCGCCGCGCCAGGCGCAGCCCCGGCAGGCCGCACCGCGGCCGCAGAGCATGCTCGCGGCCAATGTGCCGTCGCCCGCCCCGCGCCAGGCGCCGGCCACCAGGAGTGGCTTCGGCCTGATCCCCACCGCCCAGGCCAGCCCGCTGCCGGCATCGGTGCGGCAGGCTGTGGCCAATATCGGCAACAGCGGCAACTGGGCGGTGCAGGTGGGGGCATTCTCCAGCGAGAACCTGGCCCGCAGCGCCGCCAACAGCGCCCGCGGCTCGGCCGGGTCGCAGGGCCGCGCTGTGGTGCTGCCGCTGACGCAGGGGCGCAGCAAGCTCTACCGCGCCCGCGTCACCGGCTTGTCCCAGGCGGCCGCCCGGGCCGTGTGCGACCGGCTGCGCAGCCGCGGCGGCTGCATGGTGCTCTCGCCCGACACCCAGGGCTGAGCCGGCGCGGCCGGCAGGAGACGCGGCGGGGGCGCTGCACGCGCAGCCTTGAGCCGATGCGGGCTTGCCGCTGCGCGCCGCCCCCGGCAGGCTCCCCCTGCCCTGGGCAGCAGAGCGGGAGGATGACGCCGCATGGCCGACACCGTGCCGGACAGGACGCCCCCGGTCGGACCGGAGGCCCGCTTCCGCGCCTTCCTGAAGGAAGGGCGCTTCATGCTGCAGCGCAGCCGCTCCACGGGACGCTGGGTCTTCTACCCGCGCGTCGCCCTGCCCGGCACCGGGGAGACCGACCTCGAATGGGTGGAGGCCAGCGGGCGCGGCACCGTCCATGCCACCACCGTCAACCGGGGGCGGGAGGGCGATCGTAACATCGCCATCATCGAGCTGGATGAAGGCCCCCGGATGATGAGCCGGGTGGAGGGCATCCCGCCCGAGGCGGTGAGGATCGGCATGCGGGTGCGCGCCCGTATCGCGGTGGAGGATGGGGCGGAAATCATCCTCTTCGACCCTGTGGAGGGAGCGGCGCCGTGACCCATCCCCTGCGCGGCCGGACCGCCATCATCGGCATCGGCAGCTTCGGCTGCGGCGAGGCGCCGGGCTGGAGCGCCACGGAGCTGATGGCGCAATCCGCCATGCTGGCGCTGGCGGATGCCGGCATCCCGCTCTCCATGGTGGACGGCGTCTTCGCCGCCACTGCGCACCATGCCTTCCCGACCATGACCCTGGCCGAGCATCTCGGCCTGAAGCCGCGCTATTTCGACGGCACCAATGTCGGGGGCAGCAGCTTCGAGCACCACCTGCTGAGCGCCGCCCTGGCGCTGGAGGCCAATCTCTGCGAGGTGGCGCTGATCTGCTACGGCAGCAACCAGCGCAGCGCCGGCGGCCGCCTGCAGCCGATCAGCGAGCCGCAGCCCTGGGAGGCACCCTACCGCCCGCGCATGCCGGTGAGTGCCTATGCGCTGGCGGCCTCCCGCCACATGCATGAATTCGGCACGACGCGGGAGATGCTGGCGGAGGTGGCGGTGGCGGCGCGCGCCTGGGCCAACCTGAACCCGGCCGCCTTCATGCATGGCAAGCCGCTGACGGTGGAGGAGGTGCTGCAGTCGCGCATGGTCAGCGATCCGCTGACGGTGCTCGACTGCTGCCTGGTGACGGATGGCGGCGGCGCCTGCGTCATGGTGCAGGCGGACCGGGCGCAGGATGCACCGAACCCGCCCGTCTATCTGCTGGGCGCGGCGGCGGCGAATTGGCACCGCAGCATCGGCATGATGCCGGACCTGACCGTGACCGCCGCGGCGGAAAGCGGCCCGCGCGCCTTCGCCATGGCCGGGCTGACCCAGGCGGATGTGGACCTGGTGATGCTCTACGACGCCTTCACCATCAACACGATCCTGTTCCTGGAGGATCTGGGCTTCTGCCCGAAGGGGGAGGGCGGGCGCTTCGTGCAGGAGGGCCGCATCGCCCCGGGCGGCGAGCTGGCAG
>CALGVL010000175.1 GCA_937930165.1 uncultured Acetobacteraceae bacterium | reverse complement strand
CAGGCGCCGGCCCTGCTGGAGCGGGTGGCGGCGGGGTCCGCCCTGGCGGCGCGCCTGCTGGCGGGCGCCCGGCCAGCCTGGGACCGGCCAATGGCCATCGCCGGCCTGCCCTATGGCTTCCGCCACCAGGGACCGGATGATGGGCCCTACCGCGTGGGCGACCAGGCGGCGGTCATTCCCTCCTTCACCGGGGAGGGGGTGGCAATGGCGCTGCTCTCCGGCCTCGCGGCAGCGGAGGCGATCCTGGCGGAGGAGCCGGCGACGCGCTTCCACGCCGCCTGGCAGCGCCGCATCGCTGGCCCGATGCGCTGGGCCGGCGCCGCCGGGGGGCTGCTGGGACGGGCGCCACGCCTGCTGGCCGCGATAGTGGCGGCCAGCCCGGAGGCGGCGCGGCTGGTCGCCCGTCGTACCCGGCTCAGTCGATACTGAGCTTCAGCCGCTCCACCATCATCTTCTCATACTCGACCCGCTCCTTGGCGAAGGCCAGGTAGTCGGCGGGGCCGAGATACTCCTTCGGCATGTCCCACCGGTTCATGATGGCCTGGGAGGCCTCGTCGAGATAGGCCTTGCGGAAGGACTGGTGCAGCTTGTCCACGATCTCCGGCGGCACCCCCTTGGGGCCGACGACCCCATAGGGCGAGGTGACGACCATGTCGTAGCCCAGCTCCTTCAGGGTCGGCGCGTCGGGGAAGGTGGGCAGGCGCTCCCGCGTCCAGACGGAGAGCAGGCGGAACTCGCCGCTCTCGACATTCGGGCGCCAGGCCTGCGCATCCGCCACCACGTCGATCTGCCTGCCGAGCAGCGCCGTCACCCCCTCCTGCGCGCCGCGGAAGGGGATGTGCGTCATCTGCACGCCCTCCCGGGCGCAGATGTCCTCCATGGCGATGTGGTTGGTCGTGGCGATGCCGCTGGTGGAATAGGTGAGCTTCCCGGGCTGGCGCCGCGCCGCCTCGATCAGGTCCTTGAAGGTCCTGTAGGGGCTGTCGCTGCGGACCACGGTGCCGAAGGTGAAGCCGCTCACCTGCATGATGTAGGTGAAGTCGTTGATCGGATCCCAGGTCGGCTGCTTCGTCAGGAAGGGATGGCGCAGGATGGAGAGGTGATGGTGCGCCAGGGTGTAGCCATCCGGCTTCGCCTGCTTGATGAGGAAGATCGCCGCCTGGGTGCCGCGCGCGCCGGGCCGGTTCTCGATGACGACGCTCTGGCCGAGATCCTTGCCCATGATCTCGAACATCGTGCGGTGCAGCGCATCCAGGCTGCCGCCGGGCGGCCAGGGGATCAGGAAGCGGATCGGCCGGTCCGGAAAGCGGGCCTGGCCGATGGCGGGCCGGGCGAGGGTTGCCGTGAGCGCTGCGCCGGCCAGGCCGAGCGTGGCGCGGCGCGAAAGCACAGGAGTCATCCGGTCGTTTTCCTCCAGGAGCACCCTGCGTCAGTCGATGCGCAGGTTCAGCCGCTCCGCCATCTGCTTCTCGTATTCGGCGCGGCGGGCGATGAAGTCGCGATAGGCCTCGGTATCGTAGTATTCGAGCGGCATGTCGAAATTGGCCCGCACCTGCGCATTGGCCGGGTCGAACAGCGCCGCCTTGAACGCATCGTGCAGGATCTTCACCACGCCGGGATCCATACCCTTGGGGCCGGAGAGCCCATAGGGCGATGTCACCACCATGTCGTAACCAAGTTCCTTCAGCGTCGGGACATCCGGGAAGCGCGGGGAGCGCTCGGCGGTCCAGACGCAGATCGGGCGCAGCTTGCCGCCATCCACCAGCGGCGCCCAGGCGGAGCTGTCGGCGACGCTCATCACCTCGCCCGATGCCACGGCCACGGCCGCCTCGTTGGAGGCGCGGTAGGGCACATGCACCAGCTCGATCTTCTCCCGCGCGGCGATGTCCTCCATCGCCAGGTGGTTGGTCGTGGCGATGCCGCTGGTGGTGTAGGTCAGCCGGCCCGGATTGGCCCGCGCATAGGCCAGGTAGTCCGCCCAGTTCTTGATCGGCCCGTCCGCCTTCACGCAGACGCCGAACAGCCAGCCGGTCAGGCCGATGATATGGGTGAAGTCGTTCACCGGGTCCCAGAGCGGGTTGCGCGTGATGAAAGGCCGCCGGACGATCGAGAGATGCATCTGGCTGATGGTGTAGCCATCCGGCTTCGCCTGGGTGATCAGATGCACCGCCCCCATGGTGCCGGAGGCGCCGGGGCGGTTCTCCACCACAACGGTCTGGCCGAGATGGCGGCCGGCGATCTCCGCCAGCGACCGGAGCTGCGCATCGGCCGAGCCGCCGGGCGGCCAGGGCACGATCAGCCGGATCGGCCGGTCCGGGAAGCGGTTCTGGGCAAGCGCTGGCGCGGCCAAGCTGGCGGCGGCCAGGCCAAGGGCGGTACGGCGGCCAATTCCGGCTCGTTCTCTCGACATATTTTTTCTCCTGGACGTGCCGGTAGATTGCCGACGTCAGTCGCGGAGGAAAAGAGGGCAGTTCCTCCCGGCCGCATGCCGCCGCATGTCACGGCTGCCTGCGCGCGGCTTTGCCTCGGGCCGGCTTCCGCCGCGGCGCGGCGGGCGGCATCCGGGCGATCTCCTCCGCGCAATCCGCGCCGGCCTCGATGGTGCGGGAGAGGAATTCGGCCACGGTCGCGAGCTGGGCGGCCGTGAAGCCCGACCACAGCGCCGTCATGCGCGCCTGCATCGGCCGGTACACGGCCTGGATTGCCGCTATGCTCTCCGGCCGGACGCGCAGGAGAACCCGGCGGCGGTCCCGCGGATCGGGGATCCGGGCCACATAGCCGCGCCGTTCCAGGCGGTCTATCAGCGCGGTGACGGCACCGGTCGTCAGGCCGGTCGCCTTCGCCAGCTCGCCCGGTGTCGTCTCTTCCCGGAGAAGGATGAGATCGAGGCATTCGAGGTCGGTCGTGTGCAGGCCGACCTGGCTGGCAACGGCCTGGCTGATCATGACGCTCTGCGCACCCATCCGCCGGATGAGCTGCTCCACCTGCCTGACCAGTTGTTCGAGGCCGACGGAACCGCCCGGCGCCTCCGGCTCAGGCCCGGTCACGACAGGCGTGCCATGAGGGCAAAGGCGGCCAGCGCGGCGCCGCAGGTCAGAAGGTCGAGCAGCAGCCGAAGGCGGCTCCGGCGCGTCCAGCGCCGGGCTGCCGCCTCGGTGGCCGGGCCGGGCCGCGCCTGCTCGAAGGCGAGCGCCTGGGGAATGAAGGAGAAGGCCGACCAGATGCGCATGGCGGCGTGGCTCGCCAGGGCAAGCAGCAGGCAAAGGCGGACCGGCCGCTGCGGCCAGGCCAGGATCAGCGCGGCGATGAGCGAGAACTCGAAGGCCAGGTGCATCGGGATCCAGAAGCGGCGCCGCGAAACGCCGCCATGCTGCGGCTGGATCAGGTCGATCCTTCCCGGCCAGGCCGGGTCGAGTACGCGCGTCTCGTAGAGGCCGCCGCCGAGGCTGATGAGCGCAAGGCTGGCGGCGAGGGATGTCAGGACCAGGGCTACCAGTGTCATGGGGGCCTCCGGGACGGACACGGCATTAGCTTTATAATTAAGATTCTTGAAGATCAAGATTTCTGTCTTCCAAGGCGCCCCTCCGGCCCGCATGTGCCGCTCCGCCGTGATGGGACCGGAAGGGGGGCTCCGCGTTGCTGCGCCGGAGAACATGCCATGGAAGCCAATATCGCTGCCCCGCCCCTGGACGAGGCCGCCGACCGTCGCCGCCGCATCC
>CALGVL010000174.1 GCA_937930165.1 uncultured Acetobacteraceae bacterium | reverse complement strand
ACATGACCGTCTCGCCGCCGCCCGCGACGATGCCGCCCGGGCGCTCCAGTCCCTTGAGGCCCGCAGCGCCGAGCTGCGCGCCGCCATCGCAGCCAGCGAGCAGCAATTGAGCGGACTGCGCGACAGCACCGCGCAGGAGGAGCGCCGGCTGGCGCAGTTGCGGGCCGACAGCGAGGCGGCGGGCGCCGAGCTCCAGTCCCGGCGCGCAGCGCTGGCCGAGTTGGAAAGCCGCCTCGCCGGGGCAACCCAGGCGGCCGAGGCGGCCGATGGCCGGATCCGCCAGCTGGAGGCGCAGGCGCGGCAGCTCTCCGACGGGACCGAGGCGGCGCGGCAGGAGCAGGCTCAGCTCCGGCAGCAGCACCAGGCGCTGCGGGACGAGGTCGCCACGATGGAGCGGCGGCGCGAGGATCTCGGCCGGCAGGTCGCCGAGGCCGAGGCGCGGCTCGACCGGCAGCGCCAGGAACTCACCGCGCTGCGCGCCAGCTTCACGCGGGAGATGCGGGAGGGTGGCGGATCCGGCGCCGCCGCGCCGCCCCCGGCCCCGCCACCCGCGGAGGCGGCACCGGCTGACGGCCTCGCGCAGTGATCCGGGGGGCGGCTGCCGCCCACAAGGCACAGGCCGGGCGGCAGCCACAGTCTCAATTTCAACTCCAATTGTAAATACTATTGTATAACATTCCCGTGACCATCTAACCTCCTCTGCGGCGCCGCTTCCATCGCATCGCCCGCAGGCAGGCCCGCGCAGCCCTGGCCGGGGCGACCCGTCGAGGATTCCGCTCATGACCTCCATCCGAGTCTCGCCGGCCGGCGGCATGGCGCAGGCCGCCCTTGGCTTCCCGCCCGCCAGCTTCCCGCCCCCGCTGGCAACCACCCAGGCTGCCGTCCGGTCCTCCACCTATGCGACGCTGGAGGTTGATCTGGATGCCGGGCGCCGCCTGTTCTGGTGCCGGCTGCGGCCTCAGGGGCGGCCCTGCTTCAGCCCGGAATTGCTGCGAGACATCGCCGCCATGCAGGAGTCCGTCGCCCGGCTGTTCCGCGGCGGCGCGGATCCGGATCCGCCGGTCCGCTACTTCGCCTGCGCCTCGGCCATTCCCGGCATCTTCAATCTCGGCGGCGATCTCGGCCTGTTCCGGCGCCTGATCGCCAAGGGCGACCTCGCCGGGCTGCGCCGCTACGGCCGCACCGCGGTGGAGGCGATCCACCGCAACCACACGGGCTTCGGCCTGCCGGTCGTGACCATTGCCCTGGTGCAGGGCGATGCGCTGGGCGGCGGCTTCGAATGCGCGCTCTCGCACGACCTGATCGTGGCCGAGCGCAGCGCGAAATTCGGTCTGCCGGAAGTGCTGTTCAACCTCTTCCCCGGCATGGGCGCCTACAGCTTCCTGTCGCGCCGCATCGGCCGCGCGGAGGCCGAGCGCATGATCCTCGGCGGCCGCCTCCACTCGGCGGAGGAGCTGCACGCGATGGGACTGGTGGACATCCTTGCCCCGGATGGCGAGGGCGAGGAGGCGCTGCTCGACCACATCGACCGCACCTCCCGCTGGCACAACGCACATCATGCCACCTATCGCGCACGCCGCCGCGTGGACCCGGTGACGCTGGAGGAGTTGCAGGAGGTGGTGGAGGTCTGGGCCGAAGCCGCGATGCGGCTGACCGCGCCGGACCTGCGCCGCATGGCCCGCCTGGCCGCGGCGCAGGACCGGCGCATCGCGGCGCAGCCGGGGGCGGTGGCGGCGGCCTGCTGACGCCGCCGCGTCAGGAGCGGCAGCCCGCGCGGGCCGGGACCGCCGGCCGCGCCTCGCGCACCCGCTCCAGCTCGGCGGCCAGCAGGGCGACCTGCCGCGCGCCGGCAGCGGCGATCGCCGCCGCATCCATCGCCTCCGCCGCACCGCAGAGTTCGTGGATCGCCCTGGCGCCCATATTAGCGGCGCTACTGCGCAGGGCATGCGCCTCCGCCCGGAAGCGCCGCGCATCGCCCTGGCCGGCGGCGACCCGCATCGCCTGCAGGAGCTGCACCGCCTCCTGCAGGAAGTCCTCGGTCAGCCCGGCGACGAAATCGGGGCCGCCCAGCGCCTCCAGATCCGCCAGCACCTGCGGATCCAGCGCCGGCATGGCGGGGCGGAAGCGGGGATGCGAGGCGATGGTGGGCACCTCCGCCACCACGGGGCTGGATTCGGCGGATGGCCGGGCAAGGCTCTCCACTGCCTCGACCAGCCGCGCCGGCTCGACCGGCTTGGTCAGGCAGGCATCCATCCCCGCCTCCCGGCAGCGCCGCGCCGCCTCCGGCGTCGCATCGGCGGTCAGGCCAAGGATCGGCAGATGCGGGCGGCCGAGGGCGGCGAAGCGGTAGAGCTTGGTCGCCTCGATGCCGTCGAGCACCGGCATGTTCACATCCATCAGCACCAGGTCGAAGCCGCCGGCCTCCAGCGCGTCCAGCGCCTCCTCGCCATTGCCGGCGAGCTGCACGGCATGGCCCGCGCGCTCCAGGATCTTCTGCACCACCCGGCGGTTCACCCGGTTGTCGTCCGCCACCAGGACCCGCAGCCCGCGCCGCGCCGACGGCGCCAAGGGCTGGCGCCCGTCAGGCTGCGCCTCCGGCAGCAGAAGCGCCGCCGCGACCCGCATCGCCGCCTGCAATTCCGCCGGGGAAGGATGCGCCGGCAGCAGCATCGCCGCCCGGCGCCGGATCTCCGGCGGCGGCAGCCCCTCCGTCGTCGCCCCGCCGATGGCGATGCGCAGCCGCTCCGCCCCGGCGCCACCATCCTGGCGCTCGCAGAGCAGCAGATGCGCCGGCGCGGCGCCCTCCCCCCAGAGCCGCGCCATCGCCGCCGGTTCCATCATCCGCGACGCCACCTCCGCCCCAAGGCCGGTGAGGCCGTTGTGGAGCGGCATCGCCGCCGCGGGCTCCGCCGTCTCGATCAGGACGGAGAGGCCGGCGGGCGGGTGCTGCTCCCCCTCCCCCGCCGCGCGCCGCGCATCGGCAGTGAACCAGAAGGTGCTGCCCTGGCCGGGCTGGCTCTCCACCCCGATCTCGCCGCCCAGCAGCCGCACCAGGCCCTTGCAGATCGCCAGACCCAGTCCGGTGCCACCGAAGCGGCTGGCGATGCTCGCATCCGCCTGGGCGAAATGCTCGAAGATCCGGCCGAGCGCCTCCTGCCGGATGCCGATGCCGGTATCCGTCACCTCGAAGCGCAGGCGGAGCAGTCCCGGCGCCGGCTCCTCCGCATCGGCGGCGATCACCACCCCGCCGGACTCGGTGAATTTCACCGCATTGCCGGCGAGGTTCAGCAGGATGTCGCGCAGATGCCCGCGGTCGCAGAGGATGCGGGCCGGCAGCCGGGGCGTGACATGGATGCGGAGGTCCAGCCCCTTCTCCCGCGCCTGGACCAGCAGCAGGCGCCGCACCTCTGCCAGCAGCGCCAGGAGGTCGAATTCCTCCGGCCGCACCGCCGTGGCCCCGGCCTCGATGCGGGAGAAGTCGAGGATGCCGTCGATGAGCGAGAGCAGGGACCGGGCGGCGCCGTCAATGGTCCGCGCCATCTCCTGCTGTTCCGCATCCAGGCGGGATTCCCGCAGCAGCCCGCCCATGCCGATGATCGCGTTCAGCGGCGTGCGCAATTCGTGGCTGACGCTGGCCAGGAACAGGCTCTTCGCCTCGCTCGCCAGCTCCGCCTGCCGCTTCGCCTGGGACAGCTTGCGGATCAGCACCGCCGCATAGGGGCCGAGGATGCAGGGGCCGAGCAGCAGCCCGGCGACGAGATGCGGCTGCGCCTGCCAGAAGGGGGTCGCCAGCGCCACCCAGCCGAAGCCGGCGACGAAGAGCGCCATGGCCGCCAGCAGCCAGCGATTGCCGAAGCGGAAGCCGTTGCCGAGGGCGACCCAGATATAGACCGGGAAGAAGGGCGCCGCGACCGCACCCCCGATATGCAGGAACCAGGAAAGGAAGCCCATGTCGAGCAGCAGCGCGACGCCCCGCCGCATCCGGCTGCGCTCCGGCCATAGCCGGCAGTGGAGGAAGCCCGCGAAGGCGAGGCCGCCCCAGCAGGCGAGGCCGGCCATGGCGGGATCGGCAACCGGGCGCCCGATGGTCAGGAGATAGAGCCCGATCGCCAGCCCGAAGCCGAGGCGGTTGCGGCTCATCTCCAGCTCGCTGCGCGCCTGGCCCCAGCGCCTGCCGGCCTCTGGCTGCGGCGGGCTGCCGGGCGAGGCGTCAGCCACCGGCGGGGCCGTGCAGGTTATCCGGCCGCGCCCGGCCGGACAGGTCCGGCGCCGACCCCGGCACCTCGAAGGAGGTGGTGAGGACCGCGACGACATTGCCCGCTGCATCCCGCAGCGGCGTCTTGCAGGTCAGCAGCCAGCGGCCGGCGACCTCCTCCCGATAGGTGGGCAGCGCGCTGCCGGATGCGAAGACTGCCAGATCCCGTTGCCGGCTCCGCTCGCCCCGCTCCGGGCCGAACAGGAGGCTGGCGCTGCAGCCGGGCAGTTCGGCCGGGGCCAGCCCGGCCTCGGCGGCGCAGGCGGCATTGGCGTAGAGGCAGCGCCCTTCGCGGTCGGCCAGGCTGATGCGGGCCGGGATCGCATCCAGGATGCGCGCCAGGCCCTCGCTTCCATGCCGCCAGGGCTGGTCCGGGCCGTTGGGCGGCGCCTCCCCGCCCCGGGCCTGGCGGCCGAGGGCCAGCAGGTTGCGGGCCCGCGTCACCAGCTCGAAGTGGTCCACCGGGCTCTGCAGGAAGTCGGTGGCGCCGGCATCCAGGGCGCGGAGGCGGTAGCTTCGGTCGTCATAGGCGGTGATGACCAGGACCGGCACCTGCCGCCCGCCCGGCATGGCGCGGAAGCGGCGGGTGAACTCGGCGCCGTCCATCCCCG
>CALGVL010000173.1 GCA_937930165.1 uncultured Acetobacteraceae bacterium | reverse complement strand
CGGACTCGGCTCCTGCTTCGACGCGGCGAGCTTCGAGGAGGTGGAGGCCTGCCTGGCCGCCGGCGCCCGGCCGGAGGCGATCAGCTACGGCAATACCGTGAAGAAGGAGAGCGCGATCCGCGCGGCCTTCGAGCGCGGCGTCCGCATGTTCGCCTTCGATTCGGAGGCGGAGCTGCGCAAGCTCGCCCGTTCCGCCCCGGGGGCGAGCGTCTACTGCCGCATCCTGGTCGGCAATGACGGCGCCGAATGGCCGCTCAGCCGCAAATTCGGCTGCGAGGCCGAGATGGCGAAGGAGCTGATGATCCTGGCCGGCGAGCTCGGCCTCGATCCCTTCGGCATCTCCTTCCATGTCGGCAGCCAGCAGACCCGGACTGCGGCCTATGAGGCCGCGATCGCCAAGGTCGCCATGCTCTTCACCGACCTGGCGGAGGCCGGGGTGAAGCTGCGCATGGTCAATCTCGGCGGCGGCTATCCCGTGCGCTACCGGCAGGAGGTGCCGGAGATCGACGAATTTGCCGCCGCCATCATGGGCGCCATGGCTGAGCATTTCGGCAATGCCCTGCCGGAGATCGTCGTGGAGCCGGGCCGCTTCATCGTCGGCGATGCGGGCGTGATCAGCTCGGAGGTCGTACTGGTCTCCCGCAAGGCGAAGGACGATCCGGTGCGCTGGGTCTATCTCGATATCGGCCGCTTCGGTGGACTGGCGGAGACCGAGGGCGAGGCGATCAAATACGCCTTCCGCACCCCGCATGACGGCGGTGCCGAAGGCCCCGTGACCATCGCCGGCCCCACCTGCGACAGCACCGACACGCTCTACGAGAAGTCCAATTACCGCCTGCCCCTGGCGCTGGAGGCCGGGGACCGGGTGGAGCTGCTGGCCACCGGGGCCTATGTGACCAGCTATGCCAGCCAGTTCTTCAACGGCTTCAGGCCGCTGACTGAGCATTATCTCTGAAGCGGAGGAGGGGGAAGCGGGCTTCGCGCTTCCCTTTTTTCGTTCACAAGGGCGGACCGGGCGCATAAACTCCGGTCATGGACGAAATAGACCGGAACATCGCCGTCGCGCTGCAGTTGGATGGCAGCGCCGGGCTGGCCGAGCTCGCCAAGGTCGCGGGGCTTTCGGTATCCGCCACCGCCGAACGGGTGAAGCGGCTGGAAGAGCGCGGCGTGATCCGTGGCTGGCGCGCGGATCTCGACCCGGCGGAGATCGGCTGTCCGCTTCTGGCGCATGTGCTGGTCGCGGTGGCACCGGGCCGCGACGATGCCGCCTTCCGCAAGGCCATGCGGCGGCAGGAGGCGGTGCTGGAATGCCATGCCGTCACCGGGCCCTGGACCTATCTGCTGAAGCTGCGCCTCGCCGACCTGTCGGCGCTCGAAACCTTCCTGAACGAGGAACTGCGCTGCTTGCCCGGCGTGCAGCGGGTGGAGACGCTGCTGGCGATCGCCACCGTGAAGGAAACTTCGATCCTCCCCGTGGCGCCGCCCAGGGAGGAGTAGGGGGGAGCCGCATCGCGGCTCCCTCCCCATTTGCGTGCTACTTCGCTGGCCGCACGGACATGGCCAGGGTCCGCTCGTCCATCCGCGCCTCATAGGCCAGGCCACGCTTCACCGCCCAGATGTTCACGAGCTGGAAGAGCGGGATGATGGCGACGTCATCCATGGCCATCTTCACCGCTTCCCGCAGCAGTTGCTCCCGTGCCTTGTCGTCGATGGTGGCGGCGGCGCGCGCGGTCAACGCGTCGAGATCCGGGTTGGAGTAGCGCCCGGCATTGCTGGCGCCGGTCCGCTTCTCCCGGTCGAAGGTGCCCATGATGTTGACCAGGGCATAGCTCGCCTCGCCCGTCACGCTGCCCCAGCCGGTCAGGCGGATGGCGAATTCCTGGCGGTTGGAGCGGGCGGAGAAGCTGGACCAGGGCAGCGCCTCCACTTCCGTGCGCACGCCGATGCGGCTCCACATCTGCGCCACCGCCTGCGCCGTCTTGGCATCGTTCGGGTATCGGTCGTTCGGGCTGTGCAGGGTCAGGCGGAAGCCGTTGGGGTAGCCCGCCTCGGCCAGCAGCTTCTTTGCCGCATCGGGGTCGAAGCGCGGCGGTGCCACCTCCGGATTGTAGCCGAAGGTGCCCTCCGGCAGCCACTGCCCGGTCGGGCTGGCGGTGCCCTCCATGATCCGGTCGGACAGCGCCTGACGGTTGATGGCGATGGAGAGCGCCCGGCGCACCCGCCGGTCGTCGAAGGGGTTGGCGGCGATCGGCTTGCCCTCGTTGTCAGTAAGGAAGGGCAGGTCGCCACGGCGCGAACGGTCCGGTGCCAGGTAGATCATCCGCAGGCCCTGGATCTGGGACAGCGTGACCTTCGGATCGCGCCTCAGCTTGGCGACATCGGTGGAGGGGACCTGGTCGATCACGTCCACATCGCCGGCCAGCAGCGCCGCGGTGCGGGCACCGTCATTGGCGATGAAGCGGTAATTCACCCGTGCCCAGGGCTCGGCCCCGCGGAAATAGGCGTCGTTGCGCGCCAGCTCAGTCCGGTCGCCGGCGCGATAGGCGACGAAGCGGTAGGGGCCGGTACCGATCGCTGCCTTGCCGCTGTTGTAGTCCTCGGTCGAGGCGCCCTCACCGGCATGGCGGGAGATGACGGCGACCGAGGCCAGCTCCGTCGGCAGCAGCGGATGCGGCTGCGCGGTGTGGAAGCGGACGGTCAGCGGGTCCACCACCTCGACCCGCTGGATGGCGCGGAGGAAGCCGCCGAAGCCGCCGGGGGAGCCGGGGACATTGGGGGCGCGCTGGACCGTGAAGGCCACGTCATCCGCAGTGAAGTCCCGCCCGTCGTGCCACTTCACGCCGGGGCGCAGCTTGAATTCCCAGACCGTGTCCGAGACCACGCGCCAGCTCTCGGCCAGGCCCGGATAGGGCTGGGCGCGGGCATCGCGCTCCACCAGCCTGTCGAAGATATGCATGGACAGGCTGTTGTTGGGGCTCGCATTGTAGAAATGCGGGTCCACCGAGGTGACCGAGCCGCCGATACCGATATCGAGGGTGTCATCCCTCTTCTGGGCCGAGGCCGGGGCAGCGAGCGCCACCAGCAGCGCCGCCGCGGCGGCGCGGGTCAGGACAGGGCTTGGCATCACATCTCCTCTGGCAGGATGCGGGCGGGACCCCGGTCGGCGGCGGCCGGGGCGGCAAGCGCCGGCCGGCCGCCGCCGACCGGCAGCCCCGATCGTCCAAAGCTAGCGGCAAGATGAACGGACTGCTAGGAATGTCGGCCAGGAGACTTCCTGGGGGCAGGCGATGAACAGATGGATACGAGCGGCGGGCCTCGCCGCGGCTACGGCATTTGCGGCGTCAGGGACGGCCGCGGCGCAGAACCTGACCATGGCGGTCGGCGCGCCGGTCACCTCGCTGGACCCGCACTACCACCAATTGTCGCCGAACAACGCCGTCGCGGACATGATCTTCGACAAGCTCGTCAATACCGACGCGCAGGCGCGGCTGATCCCCGGCCTGGCGACCGAGTGGCGGGCGGTGGAGCCGGGCCTCTGGGAGTTCAAGCTCCGACCGGGCGTCCGCTTCCACAATGGCAGCGAGTTCACCGCCGAGGACGTGGCCTTCACCTTCCAGCGCGTGCCGAACGTGCCGAACAGCCCGTCCTCCTTCGCCATCTACACGCGGCCGATCCGCGGCGTGGAGATCGTGGACAGCCACACCATCCGGCTGCGGACGGACGGACCCTATCCGCTGATGCCGATGGGCCTCTCCAATGTCCGCATCCTGGACCGCGAGACACACCAGAACGCGACGACCGAGGATTTCAACAGCGGCAAGGCGGCGATCGGCACCGGGCCCTGGCGCGTCGTCTCCCACCGCAACGGCGACCGGATCGAGTTCGAGCGCAACGACACCTATTGGGGCGAGCGCCCGGCCTTCCAGCGCGTCGACTACCGCATGATCACCAATGACGCGGCGCGGACCGCGGCGCTGCTCGCCGGCGATGTGGAATTCATCGACCAGGTGCCGACCAGCGACCTGGCCAAGCTGCGCCGGGACCAGCGTGTCGCCCTGTCCGAAACCACGGGGCTGCGCATCATCTATATCGGCCTCGACCATCTGCGGACCGATGCTTCGCCCTTCATCACCGACAATGACGGCAAGCCGATCCCGCGCAACCCGCTGAAGGATCTGCGGGTGCGGCGCGCCCTGTCGCTGGCCATCGACCGGCAGGCGATCGTGAGCCGGGTGATGGAGGGGGCGGCGACGCCGGCTGGCCAGTTCCTGCCCGAAGGCATCTACAGCCATGTGCCGAGCCTGCCGGCGCCGCGCCCGGATCCAGAGGCGGCGAAGAAGCTGCTGGCCGAGGCTGGCTTCCCCAACGGCTTCCGCATCCAGCTCAACAGCCCGAATGACCGCTACATCAACGATGCGCGCATCGCCCAGGCGGTCGGCCAGATGTGGACCCGCATCGGCGTGCGCACCGCGGTGGAGGCGCAGCCCTGGACAACCTTCGTCGGCCGGGCAGGCAAGCAGGAATTCTCCGCCTTTCTGATCGGCTGGGGCTCCAATCCCGAGGGCTCGCACCCCCTGCGCAACCTGGTCGCGACCTATGATCGGGAGAAGGGCTGGGGGGCCTCCAACCGTGGCCGCTACTCCAATCCCGAACTCGACCGGATGATTGAGGCGGCACTGAAGGAAATGGATGACGCGAAGCGGGAGAAGCTGCTGCAGGACGCGCAGCGCCTGGCGATGGAGGATGTGGCGATCATCCCGCTGCACATCCAGACCAATATCTGGGCCATGCGCCGTGGCCTGACCCATACGCCCCGGGCCGATGAGCTGACCCGGGCGCAGGATATCCGACCGGCACCGGCACGATGACTGTCTTTCTGCTGCGGCGGCTGATGCAGGCCGCCCTTGTTGTCCTGGCCATGTCGGTGCTGGTCTTCATTGGCGTCTATGCCATTGGCGACCCGGTCGAGATCCTGATCAGCCCCGATGCTGACCAGATCGAGCGCGAGCGGGCGATCCAGGCCCTTGGCCTGGATCTGCCGCTCTGGCAGCAATATCTGGTGTTCCTGGTCAAGGCGGCCCAGGGCGACCTTGGCAACAGCTTCGTCTTCAATGAGCCGGCGCTGCAACTGATCCTGCAGCGCATGCCGGCGACGCTGGAGCTGGCCGTCGGCGCCACCTTTTTCGCATTGCTGGTCGGCCTGCCGCTTGGGCTCTATGCCGGGCTGCGCCCGAATTCGCCGGTCAGCAAGGGGATCATGGCGGGCAGCATCCTGGGCTTCTCCCTGCCCACCTTCTGGGTCGGGCTGATGCTCATCATGGTCTTTGCCGTCCAGCTCGGCTGGCTGCCCAGCACCGGGCGCGGCGAGACGGTGGAGGTGCTGGGCATGCGCTGGAGCTTCCTGACCTGGGACGGCATCCAGCACATGATCATGCCGGCGTTCAATCTCAGCCTGTTCAAGATCAGTCTCGTCATCCGCCTGACCCGCGCGGGGGTGCGGGAGACGATGCTGATGGACTACGTGAAATTCGCCCGTGCCAAGGGCCTCTCCCCGGCGCGCGTCACCTTCGTCCATGTCTTCAAGAACATCCTGATCCCGGTTGTGACGGTGGTGGGGCTGGAATTTGGCGGCACCATCGCCTTCTCCGTCGTCACCGAGAGCGTCTTCGCCTGGCCGGGCATGGGCAAGCTGATCATCGATTCGATCAATGTGTTGGATCGTCCGGTGATCGTGGCCTATCTGATGATCATCGTGCTGATGTTCATCACCATCAACCTGATCGTGGATCTCACCTATTCCGTGCTCGATCCGCGGGTGAGGCTGGAGACCAGGTCATGAGCACGACCACTGCCCCTCTCGGCGCGGCCGCCCCCGCCGCGCCGAAGGTGGAGACGCCGTTCCGGCGCTTCGTTTCTGAATTCGCCTCGTCGCGCCTCGCGCTCTTCGGGCTGGTGGTGATCACCCTCATCGCCCTGGTCGCGATCTTCGCGCCCTGGATCGCGCCGCAGAACCCCTATGACCTCGCCCAGCTCGACATCATGGATGGGCGGATGGAGCCGGGGACGGTGGGCGGCGCCGGCTTCACCTACTGGCTCGGCACCGACGACCAGGGCCGGGACATGCTCTCCGGCATCATGTACGGGCTGCGGATCTCGCTGTCGGTGGGAGCGGGCTCCGCCATCATCGCCTGCCTGGTCGGCGCCTCGCTCGGCATGATCGCGGCCTATGCCGGCGGGCGGACGGACAGCCTCATCATGCGGCTGGTCGACCTGCAGCTCTCCTTCCCGGCCATCCTGGCGGCGCTGATGATCCTGGCCTTCCTCGGCAAGGGCATCCTGAACGTCGTCATTGCGCTGGTGATCGTGGAATGGGCCTATTACGCCCGCACCGTCCGTGGCAGCGCCCTGGTGGAGCGGCGGCGCGAATATATCGAGGCGGCGCAGTGCCTGGCCCTGCCGACCCGGCGCATCATCTTTCGCCACCTGCTGCCGAACTGCCTGCCACCGCTGATCGTGGTCGCCACCATGCAGGTCGCCCGTGCCATCGCGCTGGAGGCGACGCTCTCCTTCCTCGGCCTCGGCGTGCCGATTACCGAGCCCTCGCTCGGCCTGCTGATCGCCAATGGCTATGAGTACATGCTCTCCGGCAAGTACTGGATCAGCTTCTATCCGGGGATCGCTCTGCTGATCACCATCGTCTCCATCAACCTGGTCGGCGACCAGCTCCGCGACGTGCTGAACCCGAGGCTGAAGAAGTGAGCGCTCCGACACTCGAAGTCCGTGACCTCCGCACGCACTTCTTCACCCGCGCCGGCGTGGTGAAGGCGGTGGACGGCGTCTCTTTCACCGTGGAGCGCGGCAAGGTGCTTGGCCTGGTCGGCGAGTCCGGCTCCGGCAAGTCCGTCACCGGCTTCTCCATCATTGGCCTGGTGGACCCGCCGGGGCGGATCGTGGGCGGGCAGATCCTGTTCAAGGGCAAGGATCTCGCCACCCTGTCCGAGCGGGAGATGCGGGACCTGCGCGGCAACCGCATCGCCATGATCTTCCAGGACCCGATG
>CALGVL010000172.1 GCA_937930165.1 uncultured Acetobacteraceae bacterium | reverse complement strand
TTCGCCGAGCTGTTCCGCATCATGGCCGGGCTGCCGATCACCATCCGGTTGCTCGACCCGCCGCTGCACGAATTCCTGCCGCATACGGATCAGGAAATTGCGGAGGTCGCGGAGGCGCTGGGCACCGATGCCCAGGCGATGCAGCGGCGCGTCGCGGAACTTTCCGAGGCCAACCCGATGCTCGGGCATCGCGGCTGCCGCCTCGGCATCACCTTCCCCGAGATCTATGAGATGCAGGCCCGCGCGATCTTCGAGGCCGCGGTGCAGATCGGGAAGGAGACGCACAAGGCCCCGGTGCCGGAGATCATGATCCCGCTGGTTGCGACCCGGCGGGAGCTGGAGATCACCCGCGCCCTGGTGGACCGCGTGGCACAGGAGGTCTTCGCCGAGACCGGCTACCATGTCGAATACTATGTCGGCACCATGATCGAGCTGCCGCGCGCCGCGCTGACCGCGGACGCCATTGCGGAGGCGGCGGACTTCTTCAGCTTCGGCACCAATGATCTGACGCAGACCACCTTCGGCCTGTCGCGCGACGATGCCGGCAAGTTCCTGCCGGTCTATGTGGAGAAGGGCATCCTGCCCAAGGACCCCTTCATCTCCCTCGACGTGGAGGGTGTCGGCGCGCTGGTTCGGATCGCCAAGGAGAAGGGGCGTGGCGTGAAGCCCGATCTCAAGCTCGGCATCTGCGGCGAGCATGGCGGCGACCCGGCCTCCATCCAATTCTGCGAGGAGGTCGGGCTGGACTACGTCTCCTGCTCGCCCTACCGCGTGCCGGTGGCGCGGCTGGCGGCGGCGCAGGCGGCACTTTCCGGCGGCGGGGTGGACCGCACGGCCTGAGCCGCAGCCGGCATCGAGGCTTCGTTCCGCAGGGCGGCGGCAACCCGGTCCGGCCGCCGCCCGTTCCCGGCCGCAGTGCCAAGGGAACGAAGCCATGTCGGACCAGCAGAAGACCCCGCAACCGCCGCAGAAGCAGGACCGCCAGCCGGGCCTCGAGGGAGAGATGCGGCCGCAGCCCCGCGACCGCATGGAGGACTGGAAGCCATCCGGCAAGCTCACCGGCAAGCGCGCCGTGATCACTGGCGGTGACAGTGGCATCGGCCGCGCCGTCGCCATCGGCTTCGCCAAGGAAGGCGCCGATGTGGTGATCCTCTACAAGGACGAGAAGCAGGATGCGGAGGAAACGAAGCGGCTGGTCGAGGCCGCCGGCCGCAAATGCCTCGCCATCGCCGGCGATGTCGGGGACAGCGCCTTCTGCCGGCAGGCGGTGGAGCAGGCGGCGCAATTCCTCGGCGGTCGGATCGACATCCTGGTGAACAACGCGGCCGAGCAGCATGTCTGCCAGGATTTCGCCGAGATCCCGGAAGAGCAGGTGGAACGCACCTTCCGCACCAACATCCTTGGCCAGTTCTGGATGACGAAATACGCGCTGAAGCGCATGCCGGACGGGGCGGCGATCATCAACACCACCTCCATCACCGCCTATAAGGGCAGCCTGGGGCTGATCGACTATTCCTCCACCAAGGGCGCTATCGTCGCCTTCACCCGCAGCCTGTCGCAGAACCTCTATGAGCAGCGGAAGATCCGGGTGAACGCGGTGGCGCCCGGCCCGATCTGGACGCCGCTGATCCCCGCGAGCTTCAGCCCCGAGCGCACCGCGAAGCACGGCCAGTCGGCGCCGATGGAGCGGGCCGGCCAGCCGGACGAGGTTGCGCCCTGCTTCATCTTCCTCGCGGCGGACAGCGACAGCAGCTACATGAACGGCCAGGTGCTGCACCCGAATGGCGGCACGGTGGTGAACGGGTAGCGGCCTGCCGCTCAGCGCCCGGCCATGTGCTCCAGATAGCGGACAATGTCCTCGATCGCGGTGTCGGGAAGTGTCTCGGGCGGGAAACCTGTCATCCGCTGCTCGGGCCAGCTACGGACCGAGGCAGGATCGCGGATGTAGCGGAGCAGCGCCGCGCGCTGGAAATAGCGGGTGGGGTTCATCGGCCGGTTCAGGTCGGGGCCGAGTTCGGCCTCACCGGCGCCGCTCATGCGGTGGCAGGGGAGGCAATTGGCCAGGAACAGGGCCATCCCCCGCCGCTCCGGCGCGTCGGCGGGCAGCGCGGCGTCGGGCAGCAATTGCGGCCAGCGCTGCTCCGGTCGCTGCTCCGCCCTGAGCGCGACCACCTGATAGACCCAGTATTCGGTGGAGATCCGGGACAATTCGGGCCGTTCCCAGATCACGTAGAAGGGGCCGGCGGAGTGAGCCTTGCCGGGGATGTTCGGCCAGGGGCGCTCCGGCGGCTCGATCGCGAGCCAGGCGCGGGACCGGTCGGGTTCCGATTGCAGGGCAAGATTGCCCGGAATCTGTGCCACGAAGCCGTCGCTGGCGATGACGGCAAGCATGCCATTCGGCTCGACGCCCGCCGCGCGCGCCAGCATGGACAGCGGCACGGCGCGGAACTGCCACGGGCCAGGGCCGTGCACGTGATCGGAGGGAAGGGTAATGTCCCGTGCCTCCGGCAGAGCCGCGAGTTCGGCGGCACTGCGGCGCAGGTCAGCTCCGGGGCCGAGCGAGAGTGCGGGACCATCGCTTCCCGCCGGCATCCCGCCCGCTGCGGGAAAAGTCGTCGGCACGGCCAGCAGCGGCAGTATCAGCGCGAAGGCGGCGAGCAGTCTTGGCATGCAACTTCCCGTCGGTTTCCATCGGCAGCGCGGATGGTCGCCGCATGGGAGCGCAGGGAAATCGGATTCGCAACCAAGGCGGAACGGGTCGGTGCCGGCCATTCCCGGAGGCATCCCGCCTGTGGACCTGGATGCTTCAGATCCAGCGGCGCACCCTGGCCCGATACTGTGTATAGGCGGCGCCAAAGCGTCGGGTGAGATAGGGTTCCTCCCGCGCGATCACCAGCCGGTCCAGCACTTGCTGGGCCGCCACCACCCCCAGCCAGCCCCAGAGATCGCCCCAGCGCAGCGCGAAGCCCCCGGCGATCAGCACCAGGCCGAGATAGATGGGGTTGCGGCTGAAGCGGAACGGGCCGGTCACGACCAGCGCCGCATCCGGCTTGTCCGGCCGCAGGTCGGTGCCAGCGCGAAGCATGGCCAGGGCGGCCCAGAGGATCAGCCCCAGTGCCAGCGCAAAGGCGATGTTGCCCGGCAGGGGCAGGGGCGCCATCACCGGCAGGGGCAGCAGGTGCCGCAGCAGCCAGGCCACCAGGATGGCGCCGGCCACCAGCGCCGGTGGCGGCACCCGCACGCCGGGGCCAAGATCCGGCCCGCTCTCCGTATCGCTCTTCGGCTCCGTCACGCGGCGTTCCGGCCGGGCAGGGACATCCAGGCGGGGATGCGTGGGGTCAGCACCGCCTCGCCGCAGGTCAGGCGGCGTCCGTCCAGGGCCTCCAGCCGCAGCAAGGCCATGCCCCGATCCCCGCGGCCGGAGCGCATCTCGCCGACCTCCGCCGTTCCATCCCCCTGGGCTGCCAGGATCGGCGTGCCGCGGGGCGGCAGCGGACCCGCCACCTCCACCGGCACCAGGCGGCGCTTCAGCAGGCCGCGATACCTGGTCCGTGCCGTCAGCTCCTGGCCCATGTAGCAGCCCTTGGTCCAGGAGATGCCGTGCAGCTCGTCGAAGCCGGCCTCCAGCAGCACGGTCTGCTCCGCGGCGAGATCGCGGGAGCCCTCCGGCAGCCCCAGGGTCAGCCGGTGCCGGTCCCAGTCCTCCGCCGTGGCGTCCACTCCGGGCAGGGGGGCGGAAGCCAGGGCGCGCCAGCCCGCTTCCGGCAGCCGGGGATCGGGGGCGGCGACCAGGCCGGCCGGCAGCGGCGCGCCGCCCCAGCCGGCATGCACGGCGAACTCCCCCGAAAGGTCGCGCAGCGCGACGCGGGAGCGCAGCCGGAAGCGTGAGAGGCGCTGCGCCAGCATCGGCACCTGTTCGCGCTCGCAGTCCAGCAGCAGACGCTCGCCATCCGAAAGGATGAGGAAATCGGCCAGCCACTTGCCCTGCGGCGTCAGCAGCGCCGCCCAGACGGCGTGGCCCGGGGCCGCCTCGGTGACGTCGTTGGAGACGAGGCCCTGCAGGAAGGCGATGCGGTCCTCGCCCGCCACTTCCAGCACGCCCCGGTCGGGTAATGTCGCGATCGGCATGGAACACAGGTGGCGCCGCGCCGGCCGGGCTGCAACGGGTCCGATGCGCTGAGGGAGGGGACGCGGTGCCGGGGACGTGCTACAGGCGGCCGCCGTGCGCATCCTTTTCATCACCTCTACCCGGATCGGGGACGCCGTACTCTCCACCGGGATTCTGAACCACCTGATCCGCAGCCACCCGCAGGCGAAGGTGGTCGTCGCATGCGGCCCGGTTGCGGAGGGCGTCTTCGCGCGCATGCCGAACCGCGCCTGGACCATCGTGCTCGCCAAGCGCCGCTTCCGGTTGCACTGGCTGGAGCTGTGGCGGCAGGTGGCGGGAACCCGCTGGGATCTGGTGGTGGACCTGCGCGGCTCTGCCTTCGCCTGGACGGTCCGGGCGAAGCGGCGGCTGGTGATGCGGGGCGGGCGGCAGCCCGGGCACCGGCTGGCGCAGCTCGGGGCGCTGCTCGGACTCGATCCGCCGCCGCTGCCGGTGGCCTGGTTCGGCCCGGCCGATGCCGAGCGGGCGGCCAGGCTGCTGCCGGGGCCGGGGCCCTGGATCGGCCTTGGTCCGACCGCGAACTGGGACCGCAAGACCTGGCCGGCCGACCGCTTCTGCGCCCTGTTCCGGGCGCTGACCGGCCCCGGCGCGCCGCTGGAAGGTGCGCGGGCTGCCATCCTCGGCGGGCCGGGGGAGCGGGAGCGGGCCATGGCGGCGCCGGTCCTGGCGGCGCTCGGTGACCGGGCGGTGGATCTGGTCGGCAGCCTCTCCCTGCCGGAGGCGGCGGCGGTCCTCGCCCGCTGCACGCTCTTCGTCGGTAACGATTCCGGGCTGATGCACCTTTCCGCCGCGGCTGGCACCCCGACCCTCGGCCTGTTCGGCCCCTCCCGCGTGGAGGAATACGGACCGTCCGGCCGCCATGCGGCGGCGGCGGTGGCGCCCGGCTCTCCCGCGCTCGATTCCATGCCGGGCCTGACGGTGGAGGCAGCACTGGCCGCCGCCGGGCGGCTGCTTGCCCGGCCCGCGGTGGCCGCATGAGCGGCCCGCGCCTCTCCGCCCTGGTGGTGGCCCGCAACGAGGAAGCGCGGCTGTCCGCCTGCCTCGCCACCCTGGCGACGGCGGACGAGGTGGGCGTCGTCCTGGACCGCAGCACCGATGCCAGCGCCGAGATCGCCCGCCGCCACGGCGCCCGGATCCTGGAAGGCGCCTGGGAGCTGGAGGGGGAGCGCCGCAATGCCGGCATTGCTGCCTGCACCGGCGACTGGATCCTGGAGGTGGACGCGGATGAGCGTGTGCCGCCGGCGCTCTGGGCCGCGATCCGGCGGGTGATCGCCGCCTCCCCGCATGGCTTCCACCGGGTGCGGATCGACAATTACGTAGGGGACCGGCTGATCCGGCATGGCTGGGGCGGCAGTTTCGGCACCACTCTGAAGCCGGTGCTGTTCCGCAAGGGCGCCAAGCGCTGGCGGCCGCAGCGGGTGCATCCCGGCCTCGACTGGACCGGGACGGAGGGGGAGCGCATCACCGAGGCCGGCATCCGGCATGAGGTGGACCGCGACATCTCGGACATGCTGCGGCGGCTGGATCGCTATTCCTCGGCCAAGGCGGCGGATTTGCTGGCGGCGGGGGAGATCGGCACGCTGCCCGACAATGTCCGGCGCTTCGTCTCCCGCTTCCTCAAATGCTATATCGGCCGCAAAGGCTGGAAGGAGGGTGGTTGGGGCCTCCTCGTCTCGCTCTGTGCCGGGCTGTTCCCGCTCCTGTCCCACCTGAAGGCGCGGCTGGAGCCGGAGCGGCACCGGCCCTGGGCCCGGGCGGCGCCGGCGCCACGAGCCGCCGAGCCGGTCGCAGCCGGGGCATCCGGCCCCAGCACGGACAGGAAGGCCTGATGCGAATCACGATGGCGATGGAAGGTCCCCGCATCACTGCGGCGATGGTTGGGACAAGGCCGCTGGGGGGCACCGAGACGGCCTTCGCCCTGCTGGCCCAGGCCTTCGCCCGGCGCGGCCACCGGGTCGAGGTCCTGGCGGGCGAGGAGCCGGAGGCGGAGCAGGACGGCGCCCGCTGGCGGCCGCTCGGCGCCGGCTCCATCGAGGCGGCGGATCTCGTCATCGCTGCGCGGGTGCCGCGGCTCTTCGGTGCGCTGCCCAGGCATGGACGGCGCGTGCTCTGGCTGTTCAACCCTTGTGACTATCTGCTGAAGCCGCGGCATTTCTGGCCGTTGCTGAAGGCGCGGCCGGTCGCGGTGACGCTCGGCCGCTATCACGACGCGACCTTGCCGCGCTGGATGCCGGTCTCCGGCCGGCTGCAATTGCCGCTGCCCGTCGCCCCGCCCTTCGACACCCCGCCGGCGCCGCGGCAGCCGCCGCCGCCTGTCGCGGTCTTCGCCTCCAACCCGCTGCGCGGGCTGGATTGGCTGCTGGATCTCTGGGAGCGGCGGATCGGGCCGGCGGCGCCGGGAGCGGAACTGCATCTCTACACCGGCGCCGCGACCTATGGCGGCGATCCCAAGCTGGCCGCCCGCGCCGCGCCAGTGCTGGAGCGGGCGAGGGGCCTGGAAGCGGCCGGCGTGCGCCTGTTGCCGCCGGTGAACCGTGCCGGGCTGGCGCAGGCCTATGCCGGGGCGCGGGTGATGCTCTATCGCGGCGATCCGGGGGAGACCTACTGCCTCTCCCTGGCCGAGGCGCAGGCGGCGGCGCTGCCCTGCGTCATCACCGATCTCGGCTCGGTCGCCGAGCGGGTGGTGGATGGTGAGACCGGCGTGGTGGCGCGCGACGAGGCTGCCTTCGCCGCTGCGGCGATCCGGCTGCTGACGGATGACGCTGCCTGGTCGGCGATGCACCATGCGGCCCTGGCCCGCGGCACCGGCCCGGACTGGGATTCGGTGGCGGCGGGCTTTGAGGCGCTGGCAGCATGACGGTGCTGCTCGACCATCGCCAGGCGGGCGGGTGCAAGGGGCTGGGCCCGGTGGCGCCGATCCGCGTCGCGCATGTCATGGGCGGCGCCGCCATGGGGGGCGCGGAAGCCTTCTATGAGCGCCTGACCACGGCGCAGCATGCCGCCGGGGAGGAGGTTCTGGCGGTGATCCGCCGGGATGCCGGACGGGCAGGGCGGCTGCGCGCCGGGGGGCTCGACCCGGTGGAGCTGCCCTTCGGCAATCACTTCGACCTCACCACCCGGCACCGGCTGGGCCGGGTGCTGGCCGGGTTGCGGCCGGCGGTGGTGGTATCCTGGCAGAACCGCGCCAGCCTCTATGCCGGCAAGCTCCGGCGGGGCGGGGCGCCCTGGACCCTGGTGGGGCGGCTCGGCGGCTATTACGACCTGAAATACTACCGCCATTGCGACCATCTGGTGGGCAATACGCGGGATCTGCGGGCCTGGCTCGTCGCTCAGGGCTGGCCGGAGGACCGGGCGCAT
>CALGVL010000171.1 GCA_937930165.1 uncultured Acetobacteraceae bacterium | reverse complement strand
CCGCCCGGGTGCTGACCAAGCCTGACCATCCACGCACGCGCGACTTCCTCGCCGCCGTCCTGGCCTGACGCGGCATGACACAGTCCAAGGAGACCCAGATGCGCCGCCGTTCCATCCTGCTCGCGGGCCTGCTTGCCCTGCCGCTGCTGCTCCCTTCCCTGCCTGCAATGGCGCAAGGCGACACGGGCGCCATCCCGTTGCCAGACCGCATCCGCCGCGCGGGCAAGCTGGTTGTGGCCACCTATCCGAATTACCCACCGCTCACCTTCCGCGATCCGGCTACCAACCAGCGCCTCGGCTTCGATGTCGAACTGGCCGAGGCGATCGCGAAGGAGCTAGGCCTGAAGGTCGAATGGCAGGAGATGCCCTTCGTCCAGTTCTTCCCCTCCTTGCAGACCGGCCGGATCGACATGGCCATTGATGGCATCAGCGATCTGCCGGCCCGGCGCGGGCCGATCGACTTCATCGACTATCTCCGCACCGGCGCGCAATTCTACACGCTCGATTCCAACAGCGGGATCCGCAGCCCGGCGGATCTCTGCGGCAAGCGGGTCGGTGCCAGCCGCAGCACCAACTGGCCACGCAACATCGAGGAATGGTCGCAGGCCAATTGCGTGGCCAAGGGCAAGCCGGCCATCACCGTGATCGGCACCGAAGGCTCGATCGATGCCCGCACCCAGCTCCGCACCGGGCGGATCGACGGCGCCGTCCAGGGCAATGAGACGCTGGGCTGGCTGCAGCAGACCGAGCCGGGCGTCTACCGCACCCTCGGCGAGCCCATCACCGAGAACCTCGCCGGCATGCCCGTGCCGAGTTCCGAGCCGGTGCTGCGCGACGCGGTGAAGACGGCACTGGACCGGCTCATCGCCAACGGCACCTATGCCGGACTGCTGCGCAAGTGGAAGCTGGAGGCCAATGCGGTCCAGGCGGCCGGCATCAACCAGGGGAAGTGACATGACGGACACCGTGCGCGCCGCCCTGCTGCAGCGGCTCAACGACGAGCGCGAGGCGTTGATCGGCTTCCTGCAGGACTTCCTGCGCGCACGCTCGGCAAACCCGCCGGGCGACACGACCGAGGCGGCGGACTGCATCGGCGCCTTCCTGAACCGCCAGGGTGCCCCCTGGCGCATCGCCGCGGCAAAGCCGCACCTGCCGAACATTATCGGCAGCTTCGAGGGTGGGCGGCCCGGACGGCACCTGGTGCTCAACGGCCATATCGACGTCTTCCCGCCCCTGGACGAGAGCGGCTGGTCAGGCGAGCGCCGCGACGGCAAGATCTTTGGGCGCGGCGCTGCCGACATGAAGGCGGGCACGGCGGCGGGCATCATTACCTATGCCTGGCTGCACAGCATCCGGGACCAGCTGGCCGGCCGCCTGACCCTTACTGCAGTGTCCGATGAGCAGACCGGCGGCCGCTGGGGGACGCGCTGGCTGTTCGAGACGATGCGCGAGGAGGTGCTGGGCGACTGCTGCCTGAACGGCGAGCCCTCCGGCCTCAACAACATCCGCTTCATGGAGAAGGGGACGCTGCGGCTGATCGTCACCATCCGTGCGCCGGGCGGCCATGGTGGCTATCCACACCTGTCGCGCAACCCGAACAAGGTGGCGGCGGCCATGATCGCCGAATTCGACAGCCGCTTCCATATGCGGGAGGCGCCGCTGCCCGAGGCGGTGGCGCGTGCCCTGACGTCACCCGAGGCGGTCGCCGTGCTGGAAGCCGGCATGGGCCCCGGCGCGGCCGAGGTGGTGCGGCGCATGACCTTCAACCCTGGCGTCATCCATGGTGGGCTGAAGGTGAACCAGATCCCGCATGAATGCGTGTTCGAGGTGGATCTCCGCATTCCGGTCGGCATCGAGCGCGACGCGGTCCTCGCCGAGGTGGCGGAGATCTGCGCCAAGCACGACGCCAGCTTCGAGGTCGTGGAGGCACACAGCTATCCCGGCAGTATGGCTGACCCGGAGGGCGAGATGGTCCGCATCCTCCAGGCCAATGCCGAGGCCGCGACGGGCATCCGCCCCGTGCCGATGTCCTCCCTTGGCGGCTCGGACAGCCGCTACTGGCGGTGGGAGGGGGTGCCGGCCTATCTCTACGGACCTTCACCCGTCAGCATGGGGCGCGGCGACGAGCATGTGACCGAGGCCGAGTTCCTGGCCGTCGTGCAGGTGCACCTGCTTTCGGCTTACGACTATCTTCAAGCCGCTGCGCCAGCCGGCGGCTGAGCTTCCGGGTCGCTGCTGCCACAGGAACGGAGGGGAAGCACGAGGGCCCTAGCGCGGCCCGTATGGGCAGGGCAGGGCAGGCTCAGGCCTGCCCTGGCCGCTACTTCGCCATCATCACCGTGGCCTTTTCGCCGGTCTTCTACTTCCTGGCCCTGCGGCTGAAGCCGCTGGCCAATGGGGATGGCGGCCCTTCCCTTCCGCGCTGCTCGACAGCGGCACCGGCCGCTCGATCCCTTCTCGCTCGCGCGGCAGGACCGCGACACTGTTACGCATGCGAGAGAGAAGCCCAGCGATAGTCCGGCCCACACGACAGCGGCGCAGCAGTCCATGGCAGTGCGCTCGCCCAGTGCCGAGCTTACGGACCGCGGCATCGGCCTTGGCCAGGGTCGTCTGCTCGGCCGCGGCAAGTGGTCGCAGACCCCCTGAGCCGCTCCTTCCTCCCCAAAGCGCCCAGCTCAGGCCTGATGCAACCCCCAGAACACCGGCAGCCCCTGCACCCGGCCGCGCAGCGACCGCTTGATGGCGGTATTGGCCCGGTAGGCGCCGAGCGGAATGAACAGGACCTCCTCCATAGCCACGCGCTGCATCTCGGTTGCAATGCGCTTTTCCGCACCCTCGTCCGGCGCCTGGAACCATTCCTCGCGCAGCGCCTCCAGCCTTGGGGAGGTGGGCCAGCCATTGGCGCCGGCCAGGCCGTTGCCGCGTAGCACCAGATGCGCGCCGGGATCGGTGAATTCCAGCCCCGGGAAGAAGGTGCAGTAAGCGGACCAGCCGCCCTTCTCCAGCGGCTCCCGGCTGGTGGTGCGCTGCATCAGCGTGCCCCAGTCCACCGCCACGAAATCCAGGTTCATGCCGACTCGGCGGAACAGGTCCGCGCCCATCTGTGCCAGCGCCGCCTGCGCCGGGACATCCATGGCAGCCAGCAGCCGTACCGGCTCGCCGGCATAGCCGGCCTCCCGCAGCATCCGCTTCGCCTTGTCCACGTCGCGCGGGCCGAGCAGCGGCTCGAGCCCGGCGCGGGACGCATAGGGTGTGCCGGGCGTGTAGACGCCGAAATCGGAGAAGATGCGGGACGGCTCCGCCCCCACCACCGCGGCCATGAAGTCGGACTGATCGAGGGCCGGCAGCAGCGCCTGGCGGATGCGCAGGTCGCTCAACGGCCGGTTCAGGTGGTTGATGCGCATCAGCGCGGGGCGCGGCAGCGGCTCCAGCGCCTCGACCGAGATGCCGCGGCTGCGCTGCAGCAGCGCCTCCAGCTCGGTCGGCGGCGCCTCGTACCAGTCCATCGCTCCGGATTGCAGCGCGGCGGCCGCCGTCGCGGGATCCGGGATGATGTGCCACTCGACCCGGTCGAACCACACGCGCTTAGGGCCCGCGATCAGGCTGGGCGAGCCGGAGGCCACCGGCTGGTAGCCCTCGAACCGCTCATAGACCGCAAGGCTGCCGGGGTTGAACTCGGACTGGCGGAAGCGGAACGGGCCGGAGCCCACCACCTCGCGGAATTGGCGGAACGGGTCGGTCTGCGCCAGGCGTTCCGGCATAATGAAGGGAATGGGCACCGCGACCTGGCCGAGGCTGCGGATCAGCTGCGGGAAGCGCCGCTTCAGCCGGAATTGCAGGCGGCGGTCGTCCAGCGCCACCAGCTCGTCGGTCACCTCGGCCAGCTTCTGCCCGACGGAGGCGCGACGCATCCAGCGCCGCAAGCTCGCCACAGCATCTGTCGCGCGGACCTTCTCGCCGTCATGGAAGGTCAGCCCTTCCCGCAGCGTGATGGTGCAGATGCGCTCATCCTCCTCGAAGACATGGCCCGCCGCCATCTGCGGCTGCGGACGGTAGTGCTCGTCCAGGCCATAGAGCGTGTCGAACACCATGAAGCCGTGGTTCCGCACCACCGCCGCCGGCGTCCAGATCGGGTCGAGGCTGATGAGGTTGCTGTGCGGGATGAATTTCAGCACCCGCGCGGACTGCGCCCGCACCGCGGGCGCATGCAGGGCAGCGGCGGCGCCGGCGGCAAGGCGCAATGCGTTGCGGCGGCTCAGCATCGGTGTCTCCTCCCGTTCATTCTCATTACGCAGCGAGGCGGCGGGCGATCGCTTCCGCCATCGCCGTGGCCTGCGCTTCCAGGCTGCGCTGTCCCTGCTCCAGGCTGGCCGCGGCAGGATCGCCGAGATAGCCGAGCGGGGTCTTGCGCCTGGCATGGTCCAGGCCGCGCCGCCATTCGTTCAGGTCCTCCGGCCCGAAATTCGTGGGCGCCAGGGAGGGCAGAACCTCCCGCCGCACCAGGCCGGGATAGGTGGCGAGCATCGCCGAGGTCTCGTACTCCCCGGCATGCACATCCACATAGCGCCGCGGCGGGCCGCTCGGCGCCGGCTCGAAGGGCGTCACCAGCGGGTCGGCGGCGTCGAGGCCGAGGCGCTGCACCAGCCGCGCCTCCGCGAGGAAGCTGGCGCGGATAGAGCGGCCGGCGGAGCCGCGCCGGATGCCCTCATAGATGGTGCGGTTATGGTCCGCATCGCCATGGCCGGTGACGCAGAACAGGGCAGTGAAGCCGTCCCCGTCCAGGCTGCCGATGACGTCGGACATCAGTTCCGCCATCACCTCCGGCCGCACCTTGGGTGAGGCCGGGAAGGCACCGGAGACATGATTCACGCCCCAGTAATAGGGCGGCACGATGACGGCGGCGATGCCGCGTTCCGCCAGCAGCGCGCGAAGGCGGCGCAGCTTGGCGGCCGGCAGGTAGACATCCGTGCCGGTCGGCAGGTGCGGCCCGTGCTGCTCGATGACACCCAAGGCCCAGAGCGCGACGGCGCCGCCGCGGGCCGCGCTCGCCACCTCATCGGCGGTCATCTCTGCCATGGTGCCGGCGAAAATGGAAATGCCGGCCTGCAACTCGTCCCGGTCGGTCATGCCTGGTCTCCTGCCCGTTGCGCTTCCGGTTGCCAGAAGGACGCGACCTGTCCGGCGGTCAGCACATCGCCGAGCAGGAAGCGGATATTGGCCAGCGTCGCCTCATGCAGCGCCGGGGCGTGAGAGGCGACGGCATCCGCCGCGACGGCGACGTGGTAGCCGCGCGTATGCGCCTCCCGCAGCGTGGACTCGACACAGACATTCGTCTGCACGCCACAGAAGACCAAGCTCTCGATGCCACGGGCGCGGAGGAATTCGTCGAGGCCCGGATTGCTGAAGCCGCTGTAGGTGTGCTTGCGCAGCACCGGCTCGCCGGCGGCCGGCTCCAGCCCGGGCAGCAATTCCGCGCCCCAGGAGCCTTCGGCGCAGCAGACCCGCGCCACGCCCATCTCCCGCTTGCGGCGAAGCATGGCAGGCGGCACCAGCGCGTCCTCGTAGCAGGCGGTGAGCCAGGCGACCGCCACGCCGGCGGCGCGGGCCGCGGCCAGCAGGCGTTGGACCGGTGGCAGCAGGGCGGCATAGGCGGAGACATCCTTGCCCAGCGCCGCGATGTAGCCGCCGGGCGCGCAGAAGTCGTTCTGCAGGTCCACCACCAGCAGCGCGGCACGGCCGGGGGCGTAGCGTCGCTCCGGCGCCTCATGCAGTTCGCGGGAGGCATAGCCGCCTCGGTTCATCGCATCCTTCCCCTCCCGCTTGCCCTGGACGCCCAGGCGCCGCCGCAGCGGCCGCAGGTCAGTGAGCAGCGCGGAAGGGCGGCGATGCGGAGTGCGGTGTCGCCGGGCATGTCGCTTCCTCCTCGGCCGCGCCGCTTTGCCGGCGGCGTGTCGCAAGCCTTGCGCCGGCATTGCCGCCGGTCTTCGCATATCGAAGACCGCAGCTTATAGGATGTCAATCAATTTATAAATTTTGCGATCTGCCGGAATTCAGCCCGGTTTGGCCGCCCGTAGCAGGCTGAGCGTGGCCTGGGCGCCCTGCATGATGTGATCCGCCAGCAGGGCCGTGGCCTCGGCGGCGTCCCGGCGGATGGCCGCGGCCATGATGGCCTGGTGCTGGGCGCGGATGCCCGGCTTGATCTCCGGGTAGCGCACGAAGGCGCGGCGGTAGCGCTCCGACTGGTCGTAGAGGATGTCGCAGAAATGCTGCAGCCAGGGGGAGCCGGAGGCCGCTTCCAGGCAACGGTGGAAGTCCCGGTTGCGGCGCTCCCACTCATCCGCCGCATCGTCAGACATCGCCGGCAGGTTCTCCTCGAAGCGCGAGAGGCGGTGGAAGCTGGCAACCACCGCCGCCTCCCAGGAATCGTCGCCGCGCTGGATGGAAAGCTCCAGCGCCAGGGTGGAGAGCCGCCGCCGCAGGTCGGCGATGTCCATCAGCTCGGCCTCGGAGAGCGGGGAGACGGCGAAGCCGCGCTGGCCCTCCCCATGCACCAGCCCTTCGGTGGCCAGGCGCGACAGCGCCTCGCGGATCGGGCTGCGGCCCAGGCCGTAGCGCTGCTCCAGCAAGTCGGGCTGCAGCTTCTCCCCCGCCTCCAGCCGGCCGGCAACGATATCGGCGCGGATGCGCAGCAGCGCCTCATCCGCCAGGGTGCGGGGTGGGTTGGAGCGCAGCGAGCGGCTGGAAGGGCCCCAGCCCGGCTGGCTCCCGGCAAGGCTCGGCTTGCTGCTCATGCGCACTTCCGTACTTGTATAGGCTTCCAGGATATTTATAAATTCTGCCGACTTGTACAAGCCGCCCCGCGCCGCGCGGGCTGAAGGAGGGCGTATGGCCGAGATCGTCTTCGCTGCGGGTGTGCCGCATGCCCCCGCCGTGGTCGGGCTGTTCGACAAGGCGCCGGACGAGGCGCGGGCCGTCGTCTCCCGCACCTTCGATTCGGTCGGTCGCGCCCTGCGCGCGGCGCGGCCGGACGTGCTGATCGTCTTCGCCAACGACCACCTGACCAACAGCCGCATCACCGCCTATCCGGACTTCATCATCGGCATGGCGCCGGAGCATCGCGGCCCGCACGAGTGGTTCAAGGAATGGATCGGCTGCCGCGACTGGGCGGTGCCGGGCGAGCCGGAGGTGGCGCGCGCCCTCTTCGCCGGGCTGACCCGGCGTGGCGTCCGCATGAATGCCGAGTCCGGGCCGCTGAAATTCGACGACAACCTCTCCGTACCCACGGTGATGACCGACCTGGACCGGACCGGCATCCGCGTGGTGCCGGTGCTGCAGAACTGCACCGTGCCCCCCTTCCCGGATGGGCCGCGATGCTACGCCATCGGCCAGGCGGTGGGCGAGGTGATCCGCCAGGACCTGCCGGCCGGGCTGAGGGTGGCGCTCCTCGGCTCCGGCGGGCTGAGCCATGAGCCGGGCGGCGCCCGCTATTACAAGATCGACGAGGAATTCGACCGGCAGTTCCTGGCCCTGGCGCAGAGGCCGGACCATGCGACGCTGCTGCGCGAGATGACGGTGGCGCGGATGGAGGAGGCGGGGCTGGGCGGCACGGCGGAATGCCTTTCCTGGTTCATCGTGCTCGGCGCCATTGGCGAGAGGCCGGGCGAGAGCTTCGGCTATACCGGCTGGCCCAGCTTCCGCTGCGGCATCGGCGGCGTGCTCTGGAACCTGCAGGAGGCAGCCTAGCCATGGCATGGGAGAAATACGATCCGAGCCTCGCCACGCATGACCTGGTGCAGGACCTGAAATGGGACCCGCAGCTGCGCCAGCAATTCAAGCAGAACGAGGCCGCAGTGCTGGACCGCTACAAGCTGCGGCCGGAGGAGCGGCGTGCGATCGAGCAGCGGGACTTCCGCGCGCTCTACGACCTCGGCATGCATCCCTATCTCGGCGGGCAATTGTCCCGCTTCATCTGGGGCAATGACGCCGGGCGCGGCGCCATCGAGGCCGCGAACCGCCTGGTCGCCTCGCTGCAGGGGCATGCCGGCGGCATACCGGAGAAGCCCTGAGCCAGCGGCTCGGGAAGGGAGGGAAAGCCATTGGCGGCGCATCGCATTGACGTCCAGCACCATATCCTGCCGCCCGACTATGTCCGGATCGTGGGCGAGGAGCGGATCGGGCCGCTCATGGTCTCCGGCAGGACCCCGGCCTGGAGCCCGGAGATCTCGCTGGAGGCCATGGAGCGGAACGGCATCGCCATCGCCGTCACCTCCATCTCCGCGCCGGGCCTCTGGTTCGGCGATGCCGGCCAAGCGCGGGAGCTGGCAAGGGCCTGCAATGAATACGCCGCCGGGCTGCGTCGGCGCTTTCCGGGGCGCTTCGGCCTGTTCGCCAGCCTGCCCCTGCCCGATGTGGCGGCCAGCCTGGACGAGATCGCCTATGCGCTGGACGTCCTGCAGGCCGACGGCATCTGCCTGATGACCAATTACGGCGGCCGCTACCCGGGCGAGCCGGAATTTGCCCCGATCTTCGAGGAACTGGACCGCCGCGGCGCGGTGGCCTTCTTCCACCCCTGCACCGGCCCTGGTCCCCTGGTCCCACCCGGCATCCCGGCCGCGACGCTGGAATTCCCCTTCGACACCACGCGCGCCGTCACCCACCTGCTCTTCTCCGGCGTGCTGGCGCGTCACCGGCGGATGCGCTGCATCTTCTCCCATGCGGGCGGCGCGGTGCCCTTCCTCGCGCAGCGCATTGCCCGGCTGGAGCGTCGGCCGGAATTCCGGGAAAAGGTGCCGGAGGGCGTCATGCCAGAGCTGCGCCGCCTGTATTTCGACGTGGCGCTCTCCGCCAACCCGCTCGCCTTCGGGCCGATGCTGCAGGTGATCCCGCCGGAGCAGGTGCTCTTCGCCAGCGACTACCCCTTCGCGCCGGAGGACACGATGACCGCGACGGTGCGCGGCCTGGACGCGCTGAGGCTGGATCCCGCGGTGCTGGCGGGGATCGAGCGCGGCAATGCGCTCCGCCTGCTGCCTGGCCTCGCGGCTCCGGCGGCCGGCGGCGCTCCTGCGGCAGGATGAGGGCCTTCCGCCGGCATCCCCCTTCCGCCGCGCATCGCATCCCACCGGCATGACAGCCCCGGCCCTTGCCGGGGCGCCAGGCCTTCGCCCCCCTTCCGGAACGCCAGAATGAGCAGCAGCGCCCCTGTCCCGACCGCCGCCACGCAGGTCGGCCACTTCATCAACGGCCAGCGTGTCCTGGCCGGCCGTGACCGCTTCGAGAACCGCAACCCCGCCACCGGCGAGCTTGTGAGCCTGGTGCCCGAGGCCGACGAGGCGCTGGTGGACCGGGCCGTGGAGGCGGCACGGAAGGCGCTGCACGGCCCCTGGGGGCGCATGAGCGAGCAGGAGCGCTCCGCCATCCTCCGCCGCGTGGCCGAGGGCATCAATCGCCGCTTCGACGAATTCGTCCGCGCCGAGATGCTGGACACCGGCAAGCCCATCAGCCTGGTCTCGCATCTCGACATCCCGCGCGGGGCAGCCAATTTCAACATCTTCGCCGATCAGGTCGCGACGCTCGGCAGCGAGAGCTTCCGGATGGCAACGCCGGACGGGCGCGGCGCGGTGAACTACGCCATCCGCGTGCCGCGCGGTGTGATCGCGGTGATCTGCCCGTGGAACCTGCCGCTCCTGCTGATGACCTGGAAGGTCGCGCCCGCGCTGGCCTGCGGCAACACTGTGGTGGTGAAGCCGTCCGAGGAGACGCCGACCACCGCCGCCCTGCTGGGCGAGGTGATGAATGAGGCTGGCGTGCCGGCGGGCGTCTACAACGTGGTGCAGGGCCGCGGTCCGGACAGCACGGGCGAGTACCTGACCCGCCATCCCCTGGTGAACGGCATCACCTTCACCGGCGAGACCCGCACGGGCGAGGCCATCATGCGTGCCGCTGCCAGCGGCGTGCGGCCGGTCTCCTTCGAGCTTGGCGGCAAGAATGCCGGCGTGATCTTCGCCGATGCGGATCTGGATGCGGCGGTCGAGGGCACGATGCGCTCGGTCTTCGCCAATTGTGGCCAGGTCTGCCTCGGCACCGAGCGCCTTTATGTGCAGCGCCCGGTGTTCGATGCCTTCGTCGAGCGCCTGGCCAAGGGGGGCCGGAACCTGGCGATGGGCGACCCCTTCGACAAGGCAACCGGCATCGGCCCGCTGATCAGCGAGGAGCACCGGCGCAAGGTGCTCTCCTACTATGAACGCGCGCAGGCCGAGGGTGCGCAGGTCCTGATCGGCGGCGGGGTTCCGGACATGCCCGGCAAGCTGGCCGGCGGCTATTGGATCCAGCCGACGCTCTGGACCGGCCTGCCGGAGAGCTCCGCCGTGGTGCGGGAGGAGATCTTCGGCCCCTGCGCCCATATCGCGCCCTTCGATGAGGAGGATGAGGCCATCGCGCTGGCGAATGACAGCCCCTATGGCCTCGCTACCGCGATCTGGACACAGAACCTGGCGCGCGCGCATCGCGTGGCGGCACGGATCGAGGTGGGCATCACCTGGGTGAATTCCTGGTTCCTGCGCGACCTGCGCACGCCCTTCGGCGGGAGCAAGCAGTCCGGCATCGGCCGCGAGGGCGGCGTGCACAGCATGGAGTTCTATACCGAACTGCGCAACATTTGCATCAAGCTCTGAGGCCCAGCACGGAAGACGGGCTGCATCGGGCTGCTCCGCCCAGACTGACCGGAGGGCGCCGCCTGACCGCGGCGGCGCTTCGGCCACGGTTTCCGCCCGTGGATGTGCGCCAGGGTGACCTCCGACTGAGGCGGCGGCCGACACCCTCAGTCGCGGGCGGAGCGTCTCCTGAGCGGCGGGACAGCGGGGCGGCCCGGCTTCCGGCGACCGGGATCGCGCCCATATATCGGCCATGATCCCGCTCTCCGTTCTCGATCTCTCCCCCGTTCCCGAGGGCAGTGATGCCGGCCAGGCGCTGCGCAATTCGGTTGACCTCGCCCGCCATGTCGAGGCGCTGGGATACCGGCGCTTCTGGATGGCCGAGCACCACAACATGCCGGGCATCGCCAGCGCCGCCACCGCGGTTGCGCTGGCCCATGTCGCCGTCGCTACGCGCAGCATCCGTGTCGGCGCCGGCGGCATCATGCTGCCGAACCATGCGCCCCTGGTCGTGGCCGAGCAGTTCGGCACGCTCGCGGCGCTGCACCCGGGTCGGATTGATCTGGGCCTCGGCCGCGCGCCCGGCACCGACCCAATCGCCGCTCGCGCCCTGCGGCGTAACCTGGCCGGCGATCCCGAGGACTTCCCGCGCGACGTGGTGGAATTGCTGAGCTACTTCCGCCCGCCCCAGCCCGGCCAGGCGCTGCAGGCGGTGCCCGGCGCCGGCTTGGAGGTGGAGGTGTGGATCCTGGGCTCAAGCACCTTCGGCGCCCAGCTCGCCGCCATGCTCGGCCTGCCCTATGCCTTCGCCTCGCATTTCGCGCCAGCGCAGATGATGGAGGCCGTGGCGCTCTACCGCGAGCGGTTCCGGCCCTCGGAGCGGTTGCCAGCGCCGCATGTCATGCTCGGCGTCAATGTCTTCGCGGCGGAGACGGATGCAGAGGCGCGGCGCCTGTTCTCCTCCTTGCAGCAGGCCTTCGTGAATCTGCGCAGCGGCCGCCCCGGCAAGCTGCCGCCGCCCGTGGACGGGCTGGAGGCGCGGCTCGACCGACATGCGCGCGCGATGCTGGACCATGCGCTGGCCTGCTCCATCGTCGGATCGCCGGAGACGGTGCGGCAGGGGCTCCGGGAATTCGCTGCACGCACCGGTGCCGATGAATTGATGGTCACGGCACAGATCTTCGACCATGGTGCACGGCTGCGTTCCTTCGAGATCCTCGCCCAGGTGCAGGCGGAGATGACCGCCGCGGGCGCATCGCCGGGGGCCGAAGCTCGCGGGCTCGGCCCGTGAAGCCCTGCGCCGGCGCCGGCTTGCAATGCACAGGGCGGAACCAGCCCAGCCGCTTCTGGACGATCT
>CALGVL010000170.1 GCA_937930165.1 uncultured Acetobacteraceae bacterium | reverse complement strand
CGTCCGATTCAGCAGGGTAAGCGCCTCCAGCACCTCATCGAGGCTGGAAGGCTCGCCACCATCCAACGGGGCCTCATCGGCCATGGCCTCGATCCGCTGCGCATCCCAGAGCCAGCGCATGAGGATCTCCCGCCTCTCCGCCTCCGTCAGCAACGGATGCCGGGCGACCTCGCCCGGGCTGGCGAAGACCCGCGCGGGATCGAGCAGCGCCGCATCGAGATCGGGCATGACCAAGTGGGAGCGATCCCAGGCGAAGCACAGCAGCGGATCGGCGTGCCCGGCGGCCGGCGGGTTCCCTGGCCTGCGGGCGATGCACTGAGCCGGGGGTGGCTCCTGCGGCTCGCAGACGGTGAAGGGCAGGCCCTCGCGCTGCGCATAGGCGATGGCCGCATCCCGGCTGGGAAAGCGCAGCCGGACCTGGCGCAGCGGATCCGTGCCACCGATCCAGCCCATCAGCGGCTCACGGAACTCGGGGGCGCGCGGCTCGAATTCCAGCACCCAGTCGCAGGACTTCGCCCAGCCGGAGGTCATGGCCGACCTGGCGGGGCGGTGGATGAGCGCGCGGGCATCCGGCGGGAAGCTCGGCAGCAGCGCAGGTGCGGGTTCCACCTGTCGAACCGGTCCGGGCGCGAGCAGTTCGGTGAGCAGGCTGTCGGCGGCGATATCGCGGGTTCGGTGCTGGCGGATGCTCATGGCTTGCCGTCCCTGGTGATGGGCAGGTCCCGGGCCGGCCGCCGGCCCGGGAGGCCGAGACTCATCCGTTGATCGGAATGCGCTTAACCTCGCGCTGCGCTTCGGGGCGCTTTGCGGCGGTGATGGTCAGCACGCCGTTGCGGAAGGTGGCGGTCACCCTGTCCGGATCCACCTCCGGGCCGAGTTCCAGCGAGCGCTGGAACTGGCCGTACCAGCGCTCGCTATACAGGGCGCCGTTGCTCTCAAGCTTCTTCTCGCCCCGGAGCGTCAGGACACCGTTATTCAGCGTGACCGCGATATCCTTTTCCGTAAGGCCCGGCAGCTCGGCGACGATCTTCACCTCCTCGTCGTTCTCGCTCACATCCACCTGCGGCCAGCCCCCGGCCCAGCCCAGACGGGGCATGGGCGGGATGTCGAAATTGCGGAAGAATTCGTCGAACACCCGGTTCATCTCGCGCTGCAGGGCGAGGAACGGGCTGGCTTCCTCATTGCGGCGCAGGGCCGGGGCAATGCGGCTGCGGCCCCACGGGATGAGATCGCTCATCGGCATGGTTGCCTCCTCCGTTCTGTCCAGCGGGCGGCAGGCGCCCGGCGCCGCAGGGCGCCAGGCACCCGCCGGCCCGGAGGTCACATCACTGTCCGAAGCGGTTCGGCCGGCTCAGGCGGCCTTCTGGCCCTCGATGACCTGCGGCCGCTGCGGGCCTTGGATCACGCCGCTGCTGGCGATCTCGATCCGCCGCGGACGCATGGCCTCAGGCAGCTCACGCACAAGCTCAATGGTGAGCAGACCGTCCTCCAGATGGGCACCGACGACCTTCACATGATCGGCCAGTTCGAAACGCCGCTCGAAGGTGCGGCCGGCAATGCCGCGATACAGGAGTTGGCGTTGCTGCTCACCGCTGCGGTTGCGCCTCTCGCCGGTGATTACCAGCAGGTTCTGCTGCGCGGTCACGGTGAGGTCTTCAAGCTTGAAGCCGGCCACCGCGAGGGTGATCCGGTAGCTGTCCTCACCGGTCTTCTCGATGTCATAGGGTGGGTAGTTCTCCTCCGCCCCCTCGCGCATCGACTGCCGCAGCAGCTCGAACATCCGGTCGAACCCCACGGTGGACCGGAACAGCGGGCTGAAGTCGAACTCGGTCCTCATCTCCACATCCTCCTTGCGAAGCAACATGGATCTGAGCGGCGCCGCCAATCGGCGCCGTCCACCAGGCCCCATCCGGGCACCTGGCAGAATTCCTTACTAGGTCGCGAACCGCCCGTTTCAAGGTCCGGAGCACGGCCGAGGAAGGCGGCAACCAACCGCGACGGTCAGGCGAGGAGGATATCCGGCTATCGGGGCGGATGCAGGCGGCGCAGCCTGAGCAGTCACGGCCGACTCCCGGCGGCCATTCACAGCATCACCCACAGCCCAGCCGCCGGGCGGCCTTTTCGTTCCGGCCGTCCTGCGGCCGGTCGGCTCCGATACCGGTGGCGGGAGCCGGCCGTTGCCGTCGGCCTAGGCGGCTTCGCGCGGAACGGGCGGGAAGTCCGGGCGCCCGAGCCAGGCATCCGCAGCCCGCAGCGCCCGCTCGCAGTAGGCGCGCTTGCGCTCGCGGCCTCTCGGCGCGACAGCCAGCGGCGGGAACAGGCCGAAATTCACGTTCATGGGCTGAAAGGTCTCAGCCTCCGCCCCGGTGGTGATATGCGCAAGCAGGGCACCAAGCGCTGTCTCGGGAGGCGGTGGGTGGAATGTCTCGCCCTTTGCTTCGGCGGCCGCAAAGCGGCCGGCCAGCAGCCCGATCGCTGCCGACTCAATGTATCCTTCGACCCCGGTGACTTGGCCCGCGATGCGAATATGCGGCGCAGCCTTGAGGCGGAGCGACTGGTCGAGCAGCCGGGGGCTGTTCAGGAACGTGTTGCGGTGCACTCCTCCAAGCCGCGCAAACTCGGCATTCCGGAGCCCCGGAATGGTGCGGAAGATCCGAACCTGCTCGGCATGCTTCAGCTTGGTCTGAAAGCCGACGATGTTCCAGAGGGTGCCGAGCGCATTGTCCCGCCGGAGCTGGACCACCGCATAGGGGCGCCGTCCGGTATGCGGGTTGACCAGGCCGACGGGCTTCATCGGCCCCCAGCGCAGCGTGTCCGGCCCGCGCTCGGCCATCACCTCAATCGGCAGGCAGCCATCGAAATAGGGGGTGTCCGTCTCCCAGTCCCTGAACTCCGTCTTTTCCGCGGTCAGCAGCGCTGCGACGAAGGCTTCGTACTGCGGGCGGTCCAGGGGGCAGTTGATGTAATCGGCGCCGCCCTTGTCGTAGCGCGACTGCATCCAGGCCACGGTCATGTCGATGCTGTCGCGGTGCACGATCGGCGCAATCGCGTCGAAGAAGGCGAGCGAGCCCTCGCCCGTATGACGGCGCAGATCCTCGGCCAGAGCGGAAGCAGTAAGGGGGCCGGTGGCAATGATCGCGCTGCCCCAGTCCTTCGGCGGAAGGCTGGGCACTTCCTCGTGCCGGACGCTCACGAGGGGATGTTCGGTCAGGCTGCGCGTCACCTCCGCCGAGAAGGCATCACGGTCGACCGCAAGCGCCGTCCCGGCCGGCAGGCGGTGCATGTCGCCGGCGCGCATGATCAGCGACCCGGCGCGGCGCATCTCCTCATGCAGCAGGCCGACGGCGCTGTATAACGGGTCGTCGGCGCGGAAGGAGTTGGAGCAGACAAGCTCGGCGAAGCCTGGCGTCCGGTGCGCTTCGGTCATGCGCCCGGGGCGCATTTCGTGCAGCACGACCGGCACGCCGGCCAACGCGATCTGCCAAGCGGCCTCACTGCCGGCAAGGCCGGCACCAATGACATGAATGGGGGCGGTCATCCCTGGCCACCTATCCCTTTGCACTTCATTCCGTAACCTCACTCAAATGGCGCCTGCGGCGATGCTTGCGCGACCCTGCCGGCCGCCCCTGCCCTCCTGCCCTGCATAGCTGCTGCGGTCCCATGCTCCGGCATCAGCCCCGGTCCGCGCCTATCGCCGCAGCAGCCAGAGGATCAGGCTGAGCACCAAGCTCAGGAGGAAACCGGTCGTCAGCGGCACGTAAAGGGTGAAGCCCTCCCGGCGGATGATGATGTCGCCGGGCAGCCGGCCGAGGCCAAGCTTTGTCGCCACTGGCCACAACAGGCCGATGAGCACAATCGCGAGCCCCAATCCGATCAGGAAGCGCGACACATCCATCAGGCATCCCGTCCTGCAGGCCGAGATGGGATCGGGCCCCGGGAGTGGTCAAGACGATGCCGGGCGGCAGGCGGCGCGGGCGCCTGCCGCCTAACGCCCCGCGTCGAGCGCAACCGGAAGCTCCAGGCGCCGTCCCTCCCGCAGCACCGCCACTGTCACCTCCTGTCCCGGCGCCAGGCGGTCGAGCGCGCCGAGCAGGTCAGCCACCCGCCGTACCGGGCGCTCACCGACCGCCACGATCACATCCCCGGGCTGGAAGCTTCCGTCGAGGCCGATCCGCGCCGGGCGGAGGCCCGCCCTCTCTGCGGCCGAGCCCGGCTCGACCCCGAGCACGAACACGCCCTCGATGCCCAGGCGTTCCGAAAGGGCCTCGTTGATCTGCTGCCCGGTCCGGACGCCAAGAGAGGGGCGGACATAGCGCCCGGTGGCGATCAGGCGCGGCACCACGCGGTTCACCGTGTCCACCGGCACCGCGAAGCCGATGCCGGCATAGGCGCCGGAAGGGCTGTAGATCGCCGTGTTCACCCCGATCAGCCGGCCGGCGGAATCGAGCAGGGGGCCGCCCGAATTGCCTGGATTGATTGCGGCGTCGGTCTGGATCAGCCCCTCCATCGTCACCCCCGCCTCGGACGGCAACTCCCGGTTCAGCGCGGAAACGATGCCGGTGGTCAGCGTCCAGTCGAGGCCGAAGGGATTGCCGATGGCGAACACCTTCTGGCCGACCCGCAGATCGTGGCTGGTGCCGATGGGTAGCGGCTCCGGCTGGCTACCGCCGATGCCGATGCGCAGCACGGCGAGATCGTGTTCGGGACTCGTCCCCACGAGCGCGGCGCGGAAGGCGCGCCCGTCGGCCAGCCACACCACCGCCCCGGAGGCGCCGGCGATCACGTGATGGTTGGTGACGATATGGCCGAGCCGGTCCCAGACGAAGCCCGAGCCGGTGCCGCGCGGCACCTGCAGCGGGTTGCGCGTCCAGGGGTCCACCACCCGCTCCACCGTGGCGATGTAGGCCACCGATCCGCGCGCGGCTTCAAACAGGGCGATCGTGCTGCGCTCGTCCTCGGCGAGGTCCCCGCGCGGCGTCACGATGCGCGGCTCGGCGCGGGAGGCGACCAATTCCGTCTGGATCAGCGGGTAGGCCTGCCAGGCCAGGATCAGGAACAGCCCCGCCGCAGTGACTGCGAGCAGGCGTAGGAGGAAGCGCGAATTGTCCTGCATGGGGCGAAGATCGCACAGCGCCGGCCAAGCCGCGAGGCGGCCTCCGGGGCCGGGGACAATGCAGCAGGGCGAGGCCCTTGTCCCACCTCCGGAGATCGGAAGAGCACACGTCTGAACTCCAGTCACTGACCA
>CALGVL010000169.1 GCA_937930165.1 uncultured Acetobacteraceae bacterium | reverse complement strand
CATAAGGTCCGGGGATGGACACGCCCATGCCCAGCAGCCCGGACCGCAGCGCCACCGACAACATCCCCGAATTCGCCGTCTCCGAGATCGCCGGCGCCATCCGCCGCACCCTGGAGGGGGCCTTCGGTCGGGTCCGGGTGCGCGGCGAGATCACCGAGCTGAAGCGCTACCCCTCCGGCCATGTCTATCTCTCGCTGAAGGACGAGAATGCGAAGCTGGAGGCGGTGATCTGGAAGACCGCCGTCCCGCGCCTGGCCATCCGGCCGGAGAACGGGCTGGAGGTGATCGCGACCGGGCGCATAAGCACCTATGCCGACCGCTCGAAATACCAGCTCGTCATCGACCGGCTGGACTATGCGGGCGAGGGCGCGCTGCTGGCGCGGATCGAGCGCCTGCGCCTGAAACTGCTGGAGGAGGGGCTTTTCGCCCCGGAGCGCAAGCGGCCGCTCCCGCTGCTGCCGGAGGTGATCGGCGTCGTCACCAGCGAGCGCGGCGCGGTCATCCAGGACATCCGCACCACCATCGCCCGCCGCTTCCCGCGCCGGATCATCCTCTGGCCCGTCGCGGTGCAGGGCCAGGGCGCGGCGGAGCAGATCGCCGCCGCCATCGAGGGCTTCGGACGCCTGCCCCCCGGCGGCCCGGTGCCGCGGCCGGATGTGCTCATCGTCGCCCGCGGCGGCGGCAGCCTTGAGGACCTGATGGCCTTCAACGAGGAGATCGTCGTCCGCGCCGCCGCCAATTCCCCCATCCCGCTCATCAGCGCGGTGGGGCATGAGACGGACACGACGCTGATCGACTTCGCCGCCGACCGCCGCGCCCCCACCCCGACCGCGGCGGCGGAACTGGCGGTGCCCGCCCGCGCCGATCTGCTGGCCGATCTGGCCCAGCGCCATGCCCGGCTGCTGCATGTCGCCCGCGCGGTGCTGGAGCGCGCGCACAAGCGCCTGCTGCAGGCCGAGCGCGGCCTGCCCGACCTGCCGGGCATCCTTGGCACCCTGAGGCAGCGGCTGGAGGACCGGGCGGAGCGGCTGGACCTTGGCCTGCGCTCGCTGCTGGAGCGGAAGCGGGGCATGCTCTCCCGCATCGCCCCGCGCCTGCCGCATCCGCGGGAGCAGATCGCGGCCAAGCGCGCTGCCCTGGCCCTGACCCAGGCCCATGCTGCCAATGCCTGGCGGCGGCTGCAGGAGAAACGGCGGAACGAACCCGCCCTGGTCTGCTTCTCCGCCACCCCGGTCCAGGCGCTGCTGCGGGAGAAGCATACCCGGCTGGAAGGGCTGACGGCGCGGCTTGAAAGTGTTTCCTACCAGGCCGTGCTCTCGCGCGGTTTTGCCCTGGTGCAGGATGGCGAGGGCGTGCCGCTGACCAGCGCCGCCAGGGTGCTGCCGGGCAGCCGCCTGACCCTGACCTTCGCCGATGGCCATATCGGCGCCACGGCCGATGGCGCGAGGCCGGAAGGCGCCAGGAACGGCCGCCGCAAGGGCGGCGACGACACGCCCGGCCAGGGGGCGCTGCTGTGATCCGCCGCCGCGCCGCCCTGGCGCTGCCCGGCCTGCTGCTGGGCCGCGCCGCCCGCGCCCTGGAATGGCGGGGCCAGCCGG
>CALGVL010000168.1 GCA_937930165.1 uncultured Acetobacteraceae bacterium | reverse complement strand
AGGTCGGCCCGATCCCAGTCGAAGAAGACCAGGTAGGTGCGGGCGATCTGCGGGGCCGGCGGGGCGGCCGGGGCCGGTTGCGCCACCGGCGCCGGGCGCGGCGCGCCGAAATTGTAGCGGACGCCAAGCAGGAAGGAGAAGTTGTGGTTCTCCAGCTTCAGAGAGCCGGGCATGTCAGCCCGCGCCGGCCCGGAGACCTGCGCGACACGGAGGCTCGGCTTCAGCGTCCCGAGATAGCGGGCCTCCGCCGTCACCGCGAGGCCGGGGACCATGTCGCCCAGGCCCAGGGCGCCGCCGAGGATGGCCTGATAGGCGAAATTGCCGTCCGTGTCGTGGATCCGGTAGCGGCTGGCCCCGACATTCAGCCGGGCATTTTGGATTTCGCTCCAGACATAGCCGATGCCGATGCCGAGATAGGGCATGAACCGGTTCGGCCGGACACCGAAACTGGAAAGGTCGAAATCGAACAGCGCATTGGCCATGACGCCATAGTTGCGCACATAGCCGCTGCTGCCGATGCGCCCGCCGGGACCGGCGACCGTGTTGATCTCGCTGACGCGGTAATTGCCCTCGATCTCCGTGCGCAGGCCGTTGCCGAAGCCCCATCCGATGGCGCCCAAGGCGACGGCGCCGATATCCCGGTCGTGCACCCGCACGCCGCGGTTCTCAGCATCGCGCCAGAGATTGATACCGGCACCGGCGCCGACATAGAGACCCGTCAAGGGCTGAGCCCCCGCCGCCGCAGGCAGCGCGAACATGGTGGCGGCAAGCAGAGCGAAGCGCAGTTTCATCGGATTCTCCGAAGAAAATTTCCACGCGGGTGAATCCGCGCCGCGCAGCATGTGCCGGCATGAGGATTGCACCCGGGCCGCAATGGAGCCGAATGGTAGAAATTGATCAACACCACTATCGCCGCACCTGAGGCATCAGGCATGGATGCTGCCGGCGAGGGCAAGGATGTCGGCGGCCACTGGGCTGGTGGGATGGCGCGTCAGCAGGGGGGTCTGCCGTCGGATGGCCTCCGGCACGCGCGCATCGCGGCGCAGGATGCCGGCCAGGGGCACGCCGTTGCCGAGGAATTTGGCACAGGCCCGGTCCAGGGTGCGCCAGGTACGCTCCCCGGCGGCGCGGTCGCTGGCCTGGTTCACCACCAGCCGCGCATCACCGCCCGGCCGGTCCTGCCGGTGCAACTTCAGCACGGCATAGGCATCGGTCAGGCTGGTGGGCTCCTCCGTCGCCACCACCAGCAGCAGGTCCGCCGCCGCGGCCAGGCGCCGCACCCCATGGTCGAGCCCGGCGCCGAGATCCAGCACCACCTCGTCCCACTCCGCCGCCGCCTGGCGCAGCATGGCGACGAGCCGGGCCAGTGCCGCCTCCTCCAACCCCGCCAGGGCGCCGGAGCCGGAGCGGCCGGGCAGGATGTCGAAGCCCGCGGGATGCCGCAGCGCCGCCTCCGCCACGCCTATCCGCCCGGCCAGGACGGCGGCGAGGTCGTGCCGCGGGTCGAGGCCGAGCTGCACATCCACATTGGCGAGGCCAAGGTCGCCATCCACCAGCAGCACGCGCCGCCCCGCCTGGGCCAGGGCCTGGGACAGCGAGATGGCGAGCCAGGTCTTGCCGACCCCGCCCTTGCCGGACGCGATGGCAAGCAGCCGTCCGGGCGCATGCGGCGACCGGGTCATGGGGATACCTCCTGCGGCCCGGCCTCCAGCCGGCGGGCCAGCCAATCCGGGGTGAGGGGGGTCAGGCCGTCCGCGGCGCCAGGGCCGGTGCCGGCTTCGGTCAGCGCCAGGCCGGATGCGGCGGCGGCCAGCACGCCACCGAGCCGCCGCGCCACATCCAGGCGGGTCGGCAGCAGGTGCCGGGCGCCGAGCGTGGCGAAGGCGCGGGCCAGGTCCGCGGCCTCCCCCGCATCCAGGCCGGCGGGCAGTACGGCGACGATGGTGGCCCCGACGGCACGGGCCAGCAGCAGCAGCGCCTCGGCCTGGGCTGGATCGAAGGGATCGCAGCCGGCGCTGTCGATCAGGGCGGGCTGGCCAGCGGTGCGATGGGCCAGCGCCTTGACCAGCGCCGCGGGACCTGGCGCCACGGCCAGGTTCAGCCCGAGCAGGCGGGTGAAGGCCGCCAATTGCTCCGTCGCGCCGGCGCGCGCGTCGTCGGTGGTAACGACCAGCGGCGCGGCGCCGCCCAGCACGGCGCGGGCAGCAAGCTTGGCGCAGGAGAGCGTCTTCCCCGCGCCGGGCGGTCCGGCCAGCAGCAGGGGGCGCGCCACCCCGTCCGGCAGGGGGGCGAATGCCAGGACTTCCGCCAGCCTTTCCGCCAGCCTCCCCTGGCCGAGTCGCGCCGCCAGGGCGGGCGGCAGGTTATGCCGCGCCAGCACATTCGGCCGGGGCGGCGCCGGTGCCGCGGCGAGCAGGGGCGCCGGCGGGATCAGGATGGGCTCCGCCGGCTCCAGCGCCGCCGTCACTTCGACGCCACGGGCGGTGCGGCGGCTGTCGAGGATCACTGCCTCCGCGCCGAGCTCGGCACGGACCAGGGCCATGGCCTCGGCCATCCGCGGAGCGTGAAAGACCCGGAGCCGCATGTGGGCCGCCTATGCCTGCTGGCCGCGCATGGTTACAGGCTCCCCACGGTGCGGATGCGGGCGCGGGGGTGGATCTCCGTCTGGCTCAGCACGGTGGTCGAGGGGCGGAAGCGCTCCACGATGGCGCGCACATGGCCGCGGATGGCGGCGGAGCAGACCAGTACCGGCGCCTCGCCCGCCGCCGCGGCGGCGTCGAAGGCTTCCCGCAGGCGCTGCATGAATTCCTGCAATTTCGAGGGGGCCATGGCGAGCTGCCGCTCCTCCGGCGGCCCGGTCAGGGATTCGGCGAAGGCCATCTCCCATTCCGGCGAGAGGGCGATCAGAGGCACATAGCCCTGTGGCCCGCGCGCCGCATCCGAGAGCTGCCGCGCCAGACGCGTGCGCACCACGGCCAGGATGCCCGGGATGCTGCGGCTGCCCCCGGCCGTCGCCTCCTGCACCCCTTCCAGGATGGTCGGCAGGTCGCGGATGGAGACGCGCTCGGCCAGCAGCGCCTGCAACACCCGCTGCAGGCCGCCCACGCTGATCTGCGAGGGGATGAGGTCGGAGACGAGCTTCTGGTGCTCCCGCGGCAATTCGTCCAGCAGCTTCTGCGTCTCCGCGAAGGAGAGCAGTTCGGCCATGTGCTCGCGCACCGTCTCGGTCAGATGGGTGGCGAGGACCCCGGTGGCGTCCACCACGGTGCAGCCGCGGGCGAGCGCCTCCTCGCGCAGCGCCTCCTCGATCCAGAGGGCGGGCAGGCCGAAGGTGGGTTCCGTGGTGCGCTCCCCGGCCATGGGCGGCACCTGGCCGGAGGGATCGATCGCCAGATGCAGTGGCGGGCGAAGCTGGCCGCGGCCGGCCTCGATCTCCTTCACCCGGATCACATAGGTGTCGGGTGGCAGTTCCAGATTGTCCTGGATGCGCAGGCTGGGCAGGACGAAGCCCATCTCCTGCGCCAGGCTGCGGCGGAGGGCGCGGATCTGTTCGGTCAGGCGCGGCGCCTCGCCGGCGGCGAGGGAGAGCAACCCGTAGCCCAATTCCAGCCGCAGCAGGTCCATCCGCAGCGCTTCCGCCACCGGCGGCTCGGCCGCGGGCGGCGGGGCAGGGGGCGGTGCGGCGGCTTCCCGGCGCTCGGCCTTCCGCTGCGTCCAGGCGGCGGCGCCGGCCGCGCCGGAGAGGGCCAGGAAGGGCAGGAAGGGCATGCCGGGCAGCAGCCCCAGCACCACCGCGGCGCCCGAGGCCAGGGCCAGCGGCTTCCACCCGCCGCCGAGCTGCCGGCGCATCGCCTGGTCCGCCGTGCCCTCGCCCGAGCCCTTGGTGACGACGATACCGGCGGCGACCGAGATCAGCAGTGCCGGGATCTGGCTGACCAGCCCATCGCCCACCGTGAGCGCCGAGAAGGTGGTGACGGCGTCGCCGAAGGCCATGCCGTGCCGCAGCGCACCGATGGCAAAGCCGCCCAGCAGGTTGATCCCGGTGATGATGAGGCCGGCGATGGCATCGCCGCGGACGAATTTGGCGGCGCCGTCCATGGCACCGTGGAAGGCGCTTTCCTCTTCCAGCTCACGGCGGCGGCGGCGGGCTTCGGCCTCGTCGATCAGCCCGGCGGAAAGATCGGCGTCGATCGCCATCTGCTTGCCGGGCATGGCGTCCAGGCTGAACCGCGCCGCGACCTCCGCGATGCGGCCGGAGCCCTTGGTGATGACCATGAAATTGATCACCAGGAGGATGGCGAAGACGAT
>CALGVL010000167.1 GCA_937930165.1 uncultured Acetobacteraceae bacterium | reverse complement strand
GGGCGGCGCCCATGGCTGGGCCCGCGGATCCAGGCGATCTCCGTGCTGCCGCCGCCGATGTCGAAGAGCAGGGCCCGGCGGTCATTCTCCCCGAGCAGGGGAGCGCAGGACTCCATGGCCAGCTCCGCCTCCTCCCGCGCCGAGATGATGCGGGGGCGGAGGCCGGTTTCGGCTTCCACGCGGGCGAGGAAGCTGGCGCCATTGGTAGCGCGCCGGCAGGCCTCCGTGGCAACCGCCTGGAAGGCGCGGATCGGACGGCGGGCGAGCTTCTCGGCGCAGGCCCCGAGCGCGGCGATAGCGCGGTCCATGGCGACTTCGGAAAGGCGGCCGGTGGCGGCGAGCCCCTCCCCCAGCCGGACGATGCGGCTGAAACTGTCCACCACCCGGAAGCCGCCGCCGGCAGGGGCACCAATCAGCAACCTGCAATTATTGGTGCCGAGGTCGAGGGCGGCATAGGTCACGGAAGGGGCCGTCCCGAGCCGGGCCGCGCAGCCACCCTCCCGTTCCGCGCTCGGGCGCGGCGGGTCGGAGAGGGTATGAGGAACGGCGTCGTCGGGCATCGCAAAGGGTTGGGGGACCCCTCCGGATGGGCCCCGCATGGGCGGGGCCCGAACCGGCATGATCCGGTGATGTGCCTTTCCCGGCAAGCGCTTTCCGACACCGGGACGATCAGGGCGAGGCCTGGCGGCGGTCCCCGGCGATCACGACCGAGTGCCGGTCGATCGGGCCGGGGGGACGCCCCGGGCAGCCAGATAAGATATTGTATCTGGATTCGCCATTTCCACTGCCGCTGCCGCAGACGGTATTTCCGGGCGGGATACCGTGCTGTGGCAGGGCGCCTCGAATCCGGGCCAGAGTGAGTGGGCCTGATGCCAAGGGGTCCACCTGGCATCGCCCCGGCCCGCTCCATTGGCTGACCGAACCGATTTCATGCGGCCTTTCCGTGATCCGGCATCAGGACCACGGGCGCACCAACTGCCCCGCCTGCCCCGGCAGGGGGCAAAGCGCAAGCCTGCTACTACAGCACCAACACCGGGTCGCGCTGGGCCAGCCGCTGGAGCAGCCAGTCCACCTCCGCCCGTGTCTCCGGGGTCAGCTTCGGTCCGGGGGCACGCAGGGCGGCGCAGCCGATGATGCCGCGGCGTTGCAGCACGTATTTCCGCACCGCGAGGCCAAGGCCGGGCTGATGTTCGTAGCGGATCAGTGGCAGGTGAAGATCGAACAGGTTATGGGCCGCCGCCCTGTCGCCTTCCGTGAGCAGCCGGTGGACGCGCACCAGCATCTCCGGAACGGCATAGCCGGTCATCACGCCGTCGGCGCCGCGCTCCAGTTCCTGCGGCAGGAACAAACCGCCATTCCCGCCGAGGATGCTGATGCGGCGCATCCGGCCCTCGGCAGAGAGCCGCCGGATGGCGGTGAGCTTGTCCAGGCCGGGCCAGTCCTCGGCCTTCAGCATCACCAGGCGCGGATCCTCGGCCATGCGCCGGATCATCTCGGGCGAGATGTGGATGCCGTTGGATTGCGGGAAGTCCTGCAGCACATAGGGCGCGTCGCCGACCGCCTCCGCCGCCTGGGCCATATAGGCGACGACGGCATCGTCACCGCGCAGGCCGGGTGTGGGAGCGATCATGACGCCGGCGGCGCCGGCATCCATGGAGGCGCGCGCCAGGGTCCGCATGCTGGCAAGGCCAGGGGCGGAGACGCCCACCACCACCGGCACGCGGCCGTTCACGCGCCGCAGCACGCGGGTGACGAAGCGCCGGGATTCCTCCGCATCCAGCTTCGGCGCCTCCCCCATGATGCCGAGGATGGTGAGGCCGGCGGCGCCGGCCGCCAGATAGGCCTCGATCATGCGGTCGGTGCTGGCCTCGTCCAGCGCGCCGTCCTCGGTGAAGGGCGTCGGCGCGATGACGAAGACGCCGCTGGCGCTTTCGTCGAGGCGCATCACACGCCTCCCTGCGACATGCGAATCGGCGGCTGCACATCCGGCGGGATCGGGCAGACATAGGGGTTGCCCGCCTTCCTTGCCTCCAGATCGGCCTTGGCCCGGGCGATCAGGTCCGGATCACGGAACGCGTCCACCGCCGTCCCGGCCATCACCTTCGCCACATGCACCATGCCCTTATGCGCTGCCGGCAGCTTGCCCTGGGCGGTGAGCTGCCAGGAATGGCCCGGCGTGCCGATGGCATAGGTGGCGCCGCGTGCCTGCACCGTGGGGACCACCCAGCTCACATCGCCGACATCGGTGGAGCCGACCATGGGCGCGCCCTTCGCCTCCAGCGGCACGATCACGTCGCAGAGCGTAACGCCCTTGCGCATGGGCAGGCCGACGCGGCGCCAGGCGGAGGCGATGTCCTCCTCCGACAGGGTCGCCTGGAATTCCGCGGCCTTGGCGCGGTCCGCGGCATCGAAGGGCGGCGGGCCGAGGCGGTCCAGATTGTCCTGCATCGCCCGCTCCAGCGGCGCATTGCCGAGCAGGTTGGAGACGGCGCTGACCACCCTCGTCTCGACCGTGGTTTCGGTCATCAGCGCGGCGCCGTCGGCGATCTTGCGCACCCGCTCGATCAGCCGGCGCAGCTCGGGCAGGTCCCGGGCGCGGATCAGGTAGCGGACCTTGGCGGTCGCCTGGACGACATTCGGGGCGATGCCGCCGGCATCCAGATAGGCGTAGTGGATGCGCGCGTCGCTCGGCATGTGCTCCCGCATGTAGTTCACGCCGACATTCATTAACTCCACCGCATCCAGGGCGCTGCGGCCGAGATGCGGCGCCGCGGCGGCATGGGAGGCACGGCCGGTGAAGCTGAAGTCGATGCGGGTATT
>CALGVL010000166.1 GCA_937930165.1 uncultured Acetobacteraceae bacterium | reverse complement strand
TGCAGGCGACCTCGGTGCCGTCCGGCAGGGTCGCGCGATGCACCTGGCCGAGCGAGGCCGCCGCCGCTGCCTCCCGCCCGAAGCTCAGGAAGCGCCTCTCCCAGTCGGGGCCAAGCTCGCTCGACATGCGCCGGCGGACGAAGGGCCAGCCCATCGGCGGCGCGTTGGACTGAAGCGTAGCGAGCTGCTCCGCATATTCCTGCGGCAGCGCCTCCGGCACGGTGGAGAGGAATTGCGCCACCTTCATCAACGGGCCCTTCAGCCCGCCGAGGATGGCCTTCAGATCCTCCGCATGCGCCGCCTTGTCGGTGCGCAGGCCAAGGAACCGCTCCCCCGCCACCCGTGCGGCAATGCCGCCCACGGCGCCGGAGGTCCGTGCCATCCGGCGGATCTCGCCGAACAGCGTGCTTTCCCTGTTGCGCTCAGACACCGGTGGCCTCGATCTCGTCAATGAAGCCGGCGATCACATCCAGCCCCTTCCTCCAGAAATTCGGGTCCGAGGCGTCCAGGCCGAAGGGTGCAAGCAGCTCCTTGTGCCGGAGCGTGCCGCCGGCACGCAGCATGTCCAGGTACTTCCGCTGGAAATCCGGCACCGTGCCGTCCCGGTACACCCCATAGAGCGCATTCACCAGGCAGTCGCCGAAGGCATAGGCATAGACATAGAAGGGCGAGTGGATGAAGTGCGGGATGTAGGACCAGTAGACGCCGTAATCCGGGGTGAATTCGAAGGCCGGACCCAGGCTCTCGGTCTGCACCTGCATCCAGAGCTCGGCGATGCGCTCATGCGAGAGCTCGCCCTTGCGGCGCTCGTCATGCAGCAGGGTTTCGAAGCGGTAGAAGGCGATCTGCCGTACCACCGTGTTCAGCATGTCCTCGACCTTGCCGGCCAGCATGGCGCGGCGGCGCTTCGGATCCGTCTCGGCATCCAGCAGGGCACGGAAGGTCAGCATCTCGCCGAAAACCGAAGCGGTTTCCGCCAGGGTCAGCGGCGTGCCGGAGAGAAGGTAGCCCTGCTCCCCCGCCAGCACCTGATGCACGCCATGGCCCAGCTCATGCGCCAGGGTCATCACATCGCGCGACTTGCCGTGATAGTTCAGCAGCAGATAGGGATGCGCCGAGGGCACCGTCGGATGCGCGAAGGCGCCGCTGGCCTTGCCCGGCCGCAGCGCCGCGTCGATCCAGGGGCGGTCGAAGAAGCGCCGGCCGATCTCCGCCATCTCATGGCTGAAGGCGCCATAGCTTTGCAGCACGCGGTCCACCGCCTCCGGCCAGGCGATCGGCTTGTCGTCCTCATCCGGCAGCGGCGCGTTGCGGTCCCAGTGCTGCAGCTTCGGGAGGCCCAGCCACTTCGCCTTCATCAGATAGTAGCGGTGCGACAGGCGCGGATAGCTCTCGACCACCGCCGTGACCAGCGCGTCCACCACCTCGTCCTCGACCATGTTGGCACGGTTGCGGGCGCTGGTCGGGCGCGGATATTGGCGCCAGGTGTCGATGATCTCCTTGTCCTTCGCCAGGACATTGGTGATGAGCGAGAACAGCCGGATCCGCGATCCGAAGGCTTCCGAGATCCCCCTGGCGGCCGCCTCCCGCACCGAGCGGTCGCGGTCGGAAAGCTTGTTCAGCGCGGCGGAGACAGTCAGGTCCTCCCCCGCGACCGGCACGGTCATGCCGGCGATGGTCTCGTCGAACAGGCGGTTCCAGGCGGAGCGCCCGGTGACCTCCTTTTCGTGCAGCAGCTTTTCCAGCTCGTCGGAAAGCTGGTGCGGGCGGAAGACCCGCAGGTCGCGCAGCCAGGGCCGCCAGCGCTGCAGGGACTGGCTGGCGGCGAGTTTCTCTTCGAGCTGCGCCTCCTCCAGCCGGTTCAGCTCCAGGGTGAAGAACAGCAGGTGACTGCTGATGGCCGTCACCCGCTCCTGCAAGGTCTGGTAGAAGCGGCCATTGGCCGGGTCCTGGGCATCGCCGGAGAAGACGAGCTGGGCATAGCTCATTGCCCTCCCCAGCCGCTCCTCGATCCGCTCATAGGCGGTGATGGCCTCGGCCAGGGCATCCCCGGACAGCCCGGCCAGGCGCCCGGCATGCTGGCCCGAGAAAGCCTTGGCCTCGGCCTCCGCCCGGTCCAGATCGGCGGCCAGCGCCGGATCCTCCGGGGACCGGTAGAGGTCGGACAAATCCCACACGGGCAGCGGCCCGCCACCGGCGGCACCGGTATCGAGAGGAGAACGGACAGCCCCGGTCAGGGGCAGGAGGAGGCGCCCGCCCGCGGCGGAATCCACGGCGGAACGAGGCGCAGCTGGAATGGAATCGGATCGGGTCACGGTCTGCATATATGCCATGGGCGGGCCGGGCCAAGCCGCCCCGGCCCCCGCTGCCCCTGACGGAGCGGATTCGCTTCCGGGGCATTCCGTTCGGCGGCGATCTGCTCTAGCTGGTGTGATCGGGAAACCGGGGGAGTGGAGATGCCGGAGACGAGGGCGCGGACCGATACGCCCTGGGACAGCCTGCCCTGGATGCTGCTGGACTTGGCGCGGCAGCGCCCGGCACGGCCGATGTTGCGCCACTGGCGGGACGGCGCCTGGCGGAGCGTGACCTGGGGCGAATTCGCCCTGCGGGTGGCGAATGTGGCGGCCGGACTGCGGGCCCATGGGATCATGCCCGGCGACCGGGTGCTACTGGTCAGCGAGAGCCGGCCGGAATTCAACATCGCCGATACGGCCCTTATGGCGATCGGCGCCGTCACCGTGCCGACCTACATCACCAACATGCCCGCTGATCACGCGCATATCCTGAACGATTCGGGAGCGCGCGCGGCCATCGTCTCCACCACCGCCCTGGCCGAGCGGGTACTGGCCGGGGCGGC
>CALGVL010000165.1 GCA_937930165.1 uncultured Acetobacteraceae bacterium | reverse complement strand
GGAGGCCGGCGCCGATGACTACCTCGCCAAGCCCTTCGCCTGCGCCGAGTTGATGGCGCGGATCAATGCCCTGGCACGCCGCCCGCCCCTGCAGGCGGAACCCACTGTACTGCGCGTCGCGGACCTGGAAATGGACCTGCTGAAGCGCAGCGTTACCCGTGCCGGCCGGCGGATTGAGCTGCAGCCGCGCGAGTTCCGGCTGCTGGAATACTTGATGCGCCGGCAGGGCGAGGTGGTGACCCGCACCATGCTGCTGGAAGGCGTGTGGGACTTCCACTTCGATCCGAAGACCAGCGTGGTGGAAACCCATATCAGCCGGCTGCGCGCCAAGCTGGACAAGGGTTTCGGCGCGGAGCTGATCCATACCGTGCGCGGCGCCGGCTACACGATCCGTGCGCCCGGCTGAGCCCATCCAGCCAGCGACGGGGGGCCGTTCCTCCTGGCTGCGGAATCCGGTCTTCCGTATCCTGCGGACGACCGCCTTCCGCGTGACCCTGCTGCATCTCGCGCTGACCCTGCTCGGCACTGCCGTGCTCTCGGCGGTGGCCTGGTGGGCGACGACGGGTTTCGCGGCGCAGCAGGTGGCGGATGAGGTGGCCCGCGACATGGGCGTGCTGCAGCGTGCGGCCCAGCTGGGCGGCGTGGCCTCCGTCGCCATCTCGGTGGAGGCCCGTCTCGCCGCCGATCGCGCCGGCACCGAATATTACGCGCTGACCGCGCCGGATGGCAGCCGGATCGCCGGCAATCTGGCCCAGGCGCCGCCCCGGCGCGGCTGGCACACCCTGCGGCTGCAAGGCGGCGCGGCAGGCCCGGAAACCGGCCTGCTCGCGCTGGGCGAGCCTCTGCCGGACGGCAATTTCATCATCGTCGCACGGGACCTGGCGCCGGTGCGGGAATTGGAGGCCCGGCTTCTCGGTGCCGCCGGCTGGGTCGGTGGCGGGGCGCTGCTCATCGGCCTGCTGGGCGGCATCGTCATGGGCCGCGGCGTGGTGCTGCGCGCGGCGCGCATGGAGACGGCGCTGGCCGCGGTGGAGGCCGGCGAGATCCGCCGACGCCTGCCGACACGCGAGGGCGGCGACGAGTTCGACCGCCTGGCAACGCGCATCAATGCGACGCTCGATCGCATGCAGGCGCTAATGGATGCGCTGCGGCAGGTGACGGATGACATCGCACATGACCTGCGCACCCCCCTCTCCCGCTTGCGGCAGCGGCTGGAGGCGGCACTCCGGACTGCACCAGGAGGCGAGCCTGAGGGGGAGGCGCCATGGCGGGAGACGATCGAAGGCGCGCTGGCGGATTGCGACCGCATCCTCGGCATCTTTGCTGCCCTGCTACGGATCGCGCAGGTGGAAAGCGGCGCGCGCCGTGCCGCCTTCACCCGTTTCGACCTGACGGCGGTGGCAGAAACCGTGGCGGAGGTTTACGCACCGGCAGCAGAGGAGCGCGAACAGAAGCTGGAGACACAACTCGCGCCCGGCCTCGCCGCCTGGGGCGATCCGGAGCTGGTGACGCAGATGCTTGCCAACCTGATCGAGAATGCCGTGGTGCATGGGCGGCAGGGCGGCCGGATTCTCCTTTCCCTTGCGGCCCGCCCTGCCGGCGGCGCGGTGCTGGAGGTGGCGGATGACGGCCCGGGAATCCCGGAGGCGGAGCGGGACCGCGTGTTGCGGCGCTTCTACCGACTGGATGCGGCACGCTCACGCCCTGGCAGCGGCCTTGGCCTGGCGCTGGTCGCAGCCGTGGCGGAATTGCACGGCATCCGCCTCTCGCTTGAGGACAACCGGCCCGGCCTGCGGGTAAGGCTGGAGATCCCGCCGCCGGCACCAGGCCCGGCTTGACGGAGGAGAGGAGGGCTGCGGCATCAGGCGATATGCCGCCTTCCCGGCTGGCGGTCCTTGTTGGCGGCATGGTCACCCCTGCGCCATCCGCCTCACCGCCCCGGCTGGACTGCAAGGAAGATTGCGTTCACCCAGAGCCCGATCAGCCGGGCCGTTGCCAGGGTTCGGTCGGGGCGGCAGCCATGCCTGCGGCGTCCCCGCCTGCGGATCGCGCCATTCCTGCGCTGGTCGCGAGAACCCTCAAAGGCAAAGGCGCCGCCGCCCAAACACGAATCCTATTGGCCAGGATATGAAACCGGCCCAGGAATCCTGCTCAGGGCAGGATGCCTCGGGCCCGGTGTGGCCAGGGCGCAGGCGCGCCCAGCCAATCAGCCCTGGCGGGCCTTCAGCCGCGGATTTTTCTTGTTCAGCACGTAGAGGCGGCCACGGCGGCGCACCACCACGCAGTTCTTGTCGCGCGTCTTGGCGGTCTTGAGAGAGTTGCGGATCTTCATCGTGGCAGTCCTCAGGAGGCGGTGCGTCTAGGGGCCGAACCCCGGATTGTCAATCCGCGGCCCTATTCCGCGGCCAGTTTCAGGAAGCCGTCGCGTGTCTGCGGCAGCTTGCGGCCAAGCAACTGCTCCGCGACCTGATTGCGCAATACTTGCGCGGTACCGCCGGCGATGGCGAACATCCGGGCGTCGCGAACATACCGTTCCATCGGATTCTCCCGACTGTAGCCGGCAGCGCCCCAGACCTGCAGGGCCATGTTGGTGACCTCGATGGCAGTGTCCGCGGCCAGGACCTTGGCCTGGGCGGCGGCCAAGCGGTCCGGGAAGCCGGCAGGGCCGGCGCTGCGGGCGGCGCGCCAGACCAGGGCGCGGGCGGCCTCGAGCTTGATGGACATATCGGCCAGCATCCAGGAGAGGCCCTGGAATTCCGCAATCGGCCGGCCAAATTGCCGCCGCCTCTGGGCGTAGTCCAGCGCATGGTCGTAGGCGCCGGCCGCGAGGCCAAGCGCCACCGTCGCGGCGCCGACGCGCTGGCCGTTATAGGCATCCATCAGCCGGCCGAAGCCGCGGGCGAAGCCCCCTGGCGGGCGCAGGACCATGGAGTCCGGCACTTCCAGGCCCTGGAAGCGGATCTCGGCCTCCGGCATACCCTTCAGCCCCATGGAGGGGATGCGGCGGTGGATGACCAGGCCCGGCGGGTCCGCCTCCGAATTGCGGACCGCGAGGAAGCCGCCGATGCCCTTCTCCTCCCCATCCTCGATGGCGCGGGCGAAGATCAGGTGCAGGCGGGAGATGCCACCGCCGGTGATCCAATGCTTCGTGCCGTCGATCACCCAGACATCGCCCCGCCGCACCGCGCGGGTGGTCATTTCCGTGGCGGCGGAGCCGGCCTCCGGCTCGGTGATGCAGATGGCGGGCTTGTCGCCACCCAGCACCAGTTCGGCGGCGAGGCGCTTCTGCGCCGGCGTGCCATAGGCCATGACGGCGCCGATCGCGCCCATATTGGCCTCGACAGCGACCCGGCCGCAGACGGCGCAGGCCCTGGCGAACTCCTCGATGACCAGTACTGCATCGAAATAGGAGAGGCCCGGGCCGCCCCATTCCTGCGGGATGGTGAGGCCGAGAAAGCCAGCCTCCGTCATCTTCCGCACCATGGGCCAGGGATACTGCTCGGTCCGATCGGTTTCGGCAGCCTGGGCGGCAGCCTCCCGCGCCAGTTCCCGGGCGCGGTCGCGCAGGCGCAGCTGTTCCGGGGTCAGGCCGTCCATGTTTCCCTCCCTGTGCCGGTCCCGGGTTAATCCACCCGGACCGAAGCGGCAATGGCCGGGGCCAGGCCACGGAATTCTGCCGCGCGCGGGCTGCGGGCGCGCCAGGCCAGCGCCAGGCTACGGCCGGGCGCGGGATCGCCGGGCGTGGCCGGATCCAACGGCCGGATCTCCACTGCCGCACCGGCCAGGACACCCCCCTCCACCGCCAGTTGCGGCAGCAAGGTCACGCCGAGACCGCTGGCGACCATCTGCACCAGGGTGTGCAGCGAAGTGGCGGCAAAGCCCTCCTCTCCTCCCGGCGCCACGCCGCGCGGCAGGCCACAGGCATCCAGCGCGTGCTCGCGCAGGCAATGGCCGTCCTCCAGCAGCAGCACCCGCTCGGCGGTCAGGGCGCCGACGGGCACCCGGTCCCGCGCTGCCAGCCGGTGCTCCGCCGGGAGAGCGGCCAGGAAGGGATCGACGGCGATGGGCAGCGTCTCAGCGTCGCCGCAGGCGCAGGGTAGCGCCAGCAGCAGCAGATCCAGCCGTCCAGCCTCCAGTTGTGCCACCAGCCGCTCCGTCTTGTCCTCCCGCAGCCAGAGGCGCAGGCGGGGAAATGCGCGGCGCAGCACCGGCATCAGGCGCGGCAGCAGGAAGGGCCCGATGGTCGGGATGATACCAAGGCGCAGCGGACCGGAAAGCGGATCGCGTGCCGAAGCGGCGGTTTCCGCCACCGCCTCCAGGGCGGAGAGCGCGGCGCGGGCGCGCTCCACCACCTCCAGGCCCAGAGGGGTGAAGACCGGGCGCTTGGCGGCACCGCGTTCCAGCAGGGCAGCGTCCAATTGGCGTTCCAGGGCGATGATGCCGGCCGAAAGGGTGGACTGCGTCACCGCGCAGGCGGCGGCGGCGCGGCCGAAATGGCCATGATCGGCCAAGGCCAGGAGGTATCGGAGCTGCTGAGGGGTGGGAAGCGCGGTCATCGATATTGTCGATGAAAATCGGGAAAACTATTCGTTAACACCTATCGCCGCCTCGCGCCACACCCCAGGGCGGTAACGGTCCCAGGGAGCAGCAATGGCAGCTTTTCGCGTCCGTCTCCGCGCTACCGCGTGGTGAGGGTGAAGAAGAGAAGAAGAAGGGAGCCCACTGGGCGGGGCGGCAAAGGCAGTCCTCTACGCAACCTGTTTCATAAACCGTAGCGACCCGAATGTAGGCACGGCTAGGCGCGCTGCGGTGGCGGGAAATGCGAAGCTCGTGGCGGAGGAACTGGAGGCTGGATCGGGAAGGACCACAACATCATCGCCCTCGCCCCTACCCCTCAACCTTCGATATCGGTGAGTTGGGTGATCAGCGCCAGCCGGAAGGAGGGGCAGGCACCGAGCCTCTCGAAGATCGAGGGCGACATCACCATCTCTATCACCTGCGATGCGAGGCGCAGGATACGCGCCAGAAGGTGTAACCGGCGCAGATCGGAAGAGCACACGTCTGAACTCCAGTCACTGACCAATCTCGTATGC